>JAVLUO010000012.1 GCA_031628995.1 Bacillota bacterium LX-D
AGTACATTAATTCTATTGAACCGCCGTATACCGAACGGTACGTACGGTGGTGTGAGAGGACGCTGAATTAATTAATTATTCAGCTCCTACTCGATTAAGCAATATTTCATACCTTATCTTTGGCTCAAAGGAATGTATTTTCTCCTTTTGGCAACACTTTTGTAAGCAGGTCTAATGATTTTTTGTACACTAATTAGTTCTTCCATGCGATGAGCGCACCAACCTACAATTCTAGAAGCTGCAAAAAGTGGTGTGTACAGCTCAGGAGGAATGCTCAACATGCTGTAGACAAAACCAGAATAGAAATCTATGTTAGCACAGATTTCCTTATTGGTATTTCTAGTTTCCATAAAAACTTTTGTTGCTAATTTTTCTACATTTAAATATAAATTAAACTCTTTTAACCTATCTTTTTCTTCAGCTAATTCATAGGCTTTTTGTTTTAGGAGAACTGCCCTTGGGTCTGACAATGTATAGACAGCATGCCCCATTCCATAAATTAAACCCGTGTGGTCAAATACTTCTTTGTTCAGCATTTTTTTGAGATAAGACTCAATTTCTTCCTCATCTGTCCAGTCATTAATATTTTCTTTAATATTATCCATCATCTGCATAACCTTAAGGTTTGCACCGCCGTGTTTTGGCCCCTTTAATGATCCTATAGCTGCAGCAATAGCTGAATAAGTATCGGTTCCAGTTGAAGATACTACGCGGACTGTAAAAGCAGAGTTGTTTCCTCCCCCATGTTCGCAGTGCAATACTAGCAGAAGATCTAATATTTCTGCTTCAGTTCTGGTAAATTTATTGTCAGGTCTTAACATATATAATAAATTTTCTGAAGTAGATAAATCGCTTTTAGGCTGATGAATATACAGACTTTTGTCCTGATGATAATGAGCCATAGCTTGGTAAGAATAGGCTACCATGGCTGGGAATTTAGCGATTAATTCAACACTCTGTCTAAGAACATTATCAATATTTGTATCCTCAGGATTTTTATCATAGGAATAAAAGGCAAGTACGCTCCGAGCCAAGGCATTCATTATATTAGAGCTTGGTGCTTTTAAGATCATTCCTCTAGTAAAATCCTCAGGTAAGGCTCTTAGACTGCCCAAAAACTTATTGAACTGATCCAGTTCATCCTTTTTGGGAAGTTCACCTAATAAAATTAAATAGCAAACTTCCTCAAACCCAAAACGTGCTTCTTTTTGAAAACCATTAACAATATCAGTAACTCGTATTCCTCTGTACATTAATCTACCGTAATCAGGAATTTTTTCTCCCTCATCCAGTATATAGCCATGTACTTCTCCAATTCTAGTTAAACCTACTAAGACACCAGCTCCATCACTATTACGCAAGCCTTTCTTAACATCGAATTTCGTATATATACTAGGGTCAATTTTACTATTTGCTTCAATTAAAGCCGAAAACCTGCTGATTTTTTCCGCACGTTCATTAATCATTTTCCACACCCCCAAATGTGTAAAAATCAGACAAAAAAAGCTACAGAGAAGTATCTGCAGCGTTGGTCCCAAAAAGGGTACACCTCATCTTCTCTTTAACGCTGACGAGATTAGCTGACGGATTCGGACCAAAGAGAGAGTTAGCCCTACCTGACATGTGTCAAGATTCACCCCAAATTAATGGTTCTCCCGCTCTTTTATGATTAAGCGTTACCAAATATTAAAGTACTTAATTTGAATCTAATTATTATTATAACAAAATTATTAGCAAGTTGTAAATTTATTGAATCCCATTTATAGATAATATTTTTATGCTAAAATTAGAGTTATACAACTAAATTGCGACTATTTAGGAGGAGTTTAGATGCCAAAAAACAATCCTGATCTAATGAAGATGAAGATGGAATTGGATTCTTTAATTATATTTCAAGAGCTACGCAGAGATGAAACCATAAATAAATTTAGAAAAATAATTGGCTATTTTAATGCTTCTGTGTTTGAATTAGAAAAGTTTGTTAGGTTATATGCTGACTTTTTTCACTGCTTAATTCGACATTCCTGCCTTTCATTTCAAGATTACATTATTAAAAAAATTATTTTCTCGGAAAATACTTACTTTTTAAAACAGATGCAGGGTTCAAAGGAAGCTCGGAATTTAATGCAAGGTATTATGGGCAAAGAATTACAAAGTTTACAGGCAGCATCATCTTTTAACTCTGGCAGCATCAAAGAGTTGGCACTGCAATACTGTAGTTCTTCAGATGAAGAAAAAATTATCAATCAATTGCCAGAATGGCTTGGTCATGACGAAGAATTATTTGCAGATAAAAATAAAGCATATTTAAAGCAAATAGCAGATTTGTTTCATTTCTCAAAAGATTGGGGTAAGTGTGTTGATAAACTCCAGGAATTTTATTGGCAATATGGAAGCGGTATTTTTGCTCAATATAAAGCATTCCTTTGGGAAAAAAATGGACAGGAAGGATACTTAAGGGGAATCGAGAGTCCGGATCCAATTTCCTTCCAGGATTTAATTGGTTATGAAAATCAAAGGAGCAAAATTATTGAAAATACACTAGCTTTTTTAAATGGATATACAGCTAATAATTTGCTCCTCTATGGAGATCGGGGAACTGGAAAATCGTCTACAGTCAAAGCTTTACTAAATGCTTACTATGTTGAAGGGTTGCGCATGGTAGAAGTTCCTAAAGCTTACTTGTTGGATTTCCCTAAAATTATCCAACAACTGAGGGGTTTGCCCCAAAAATTTATTATTTTTGTTGATGACTTATCTTTTGAGGAACAAGATGAAAGCTATACAGCCTTGAAAGCTGTATTAGAAGGAGGACTGGAGGTTAAACCTTCAAATGTTTTAATCTACGCGACTTCGAATCGCCGACATTTAATCAAAGAAAAATTAAGCGATCGTACAGGGATCAAAGCCGGCAGCCTTGATGAAGAAGTTCGCACAACGGATACAGTTCAAGAAAAATTGTCTTTAGCCGATAGGTTCGGAATGACAATAATATTTTCGGCTCCTAATAAAAACAAATACTTGGAAATAGTTGAAGGTATTGCTGCACGGAGAGGAATAAAGATTGAAAAAGAAGAGCTTCAACAATTGGCTTTAAAATGGGAAATGTGGTATAACGGGCGCTCTCCAAGAACAGCTAGGCAATTTGTTGATTGGTTAGAGGGTGCAAAAGAAAGATTTTAACTGCTTTTTGCAGGTATTATTTACTAGTTAACCGAATTAAATATTATATTATAAAAATAATAGGGGTGAGGTTAACTTGTTTAAGAAACAATTTTTAGGTTTAATTACAGTTTGTATTATTATGCTTAGTAGCTGTTTACCAGCATTGGCAGCCCAAGACAACAATATTTTAACTAACAAAATTCAGGTAAATGGACAGTATTTACAGACTAAAACTATTTATTTAAATAAAACAAATATGGTACCAGTTGTTGGTGTTTCTCAAAAACTAGGGTACGATGTAAAATACTATCCTAACCTTAAAAAAGCAACTATCGTAAAAGATGGAAAAAACTATACCATCCAAGCAGAAAAGCCTTACATTGACAAGGGAGAAAAACTAGCAAAGACTCCTTTTACCAAAAACAGAGAACTGTATGTTTCAGCCCATTATTTTGCTGAAGTTTTAGGCGATCAAGTTGGCTGGGATAATCAGCAGAGTACAGTTATTATTAACGACTACAGCAGTATTTTGAATGTAGTTAAGGAAAATGCCCCAAACTTCTGGAAAATGTTAAACACCGATTATAAATTGCCTAAAAAAGCTGATTTTAATGCAAGCTATAAAATCTCTCTTTGGATAAAAGATCAAAAAGAATATAATATCGATTCTAATTTAGATTTAGAGGGCGTTTCCCAAGGGATGAACACCAGATTTAAAATGACCTTAACAACAAAGGGAATTAATGAACTAATAAGTAATTTAGGCAGCAATGACATGAAGCAGAAGCAGGATTTAAGTAATATTACTGCAGAGTTTATTAGTATTGATGGAGATGTTTATGTAAAAACTAATTTACTTAAATTATTGGGTGTTGATACTTTTGATCTCGAAAATAAATGGGGTAAAATCCCAGCTAATTCTGCTCAATTAGCAAGCATTTATAAAATGGAAAATGGCAAATTAATTGATTTATTCAATGTATTGGTAGAAGAAATGATGCGTAATGCAAGTGTAGATGTTTCTGTAGATACGTATAACAATATGAAATTAATTGCAAATACCCTTGTTTCCCTAGTGGACAATGATAAATTTAAAATGCAGAAAGTAAATAACACAATAAAAGAATATACGTGGAATATTACAGAACAAGATATTGAAAAGATGGTTGTAAACTTAATAAACAGCACTAATAACAAGAATCAAAAGGAAGATATTAATTCATTTAAGCAAATAATGCAAAATATTAAAATGTCATTAAAAATTGTGATGTCCCAAAAGGAACAATATTTTACAGATGATCAGTTAGATTTTAATTTTAATATGAATATACCATCTTTACCCCAAATTCGCATGACAACTCAGGGAGGATCTCATTTAACAAATGTAAGTGAAGAAGAAAAAAGTGCGATTCAGGCTCCAGGAGAAGAAGAAGTAATTACTTTGCCTTTAAATTAATTATAAAAAAAGAAGGTTTTATTCATAATAAAGATAATAATGAAAAGACATAGATTATTTATTCTATGTCTTTTTCTTTCCCTGAAGAACAGCTAAATTTCTTGATGTAGAGGAGAATTTTAATGGATGGAATCAGTTTGGATAGTTTTAATGATTTAAGTATAAACCCGGAACTAGTAAAAAAATTAGCTGACATGGAAATTACAAAGCCCATGGAGGTCCAGAAAAAAGTTATTCCTTTAGTGTCTGAAGGCAAAAATGTAATTGTACAAGCACCTACTGGCAGCGGAAAAACACTAGCTTATTTGTTGCCTTTATTGAGTAAAATTGAGTTGACCAAAAACTTACAAGTATTAATTTTAACCCCTACTAGAGAACTGGCTATGCAGGTAGTTAAAGTTATTAGGGAGTTTGGAGATAATTTTTATGCTGTACCTCTTTTAGGTGGTGGCAATTTTAATCGCCAAGTAGACAGCTTAAAGAAAAAACCCCAGATTATTGTAGGCACTCCTGGGAGAGTTTTAGAATTTATTAAGAAAAAAAAGTTAAATGTTGCGATAGTAAAAACATTAGTTATTGATGAAGCTGATAAAATGTTAACTCACGGATTTAAGGATGATATTACGGAAATCGTTAAAAACTGTATGCCTTCAACACAGCTATTGTTTTTTTCTGCTACCATCACTCCTACTGCTGCAAAACAAGCGGCTGAAATGGCGAGAGAAGCGGAACTCGTTAATATAGCGCCAGCCACAAGGACAGCCCCATTAATTGAACACTTATACTTTAGCGCAGAAGAGAATAAAAAGTCTGTTATTTTACAAAAGTTGGTTCAAATATTTAAGCCGCAAAAAATTATTGTTTTTATAACTAATAATCGAGGTGTGGGCCCTTTGACTCGTAGGTTAAAAGAATTAGGCTTAAATGCCATTGGGCTCCACAGCGATATGCCTCAATTGAATAGAAAAAACGTTTTAGAAAGTTTTAGGAAAGGTAAGTATTTTGCCTTAATTACTACGGATCTTTTTTCCAGAGGAATGGATGTTGAAGGTGTAGATTTTGTTTTTAATTATGATTTACCAGAAAATGAGGAGTATTATATCCACCGGGTAGGGAGAACGGGGCGAGGAGGCAAAAAAGGAACCGCCATAAGTTTAGTAACTGAAAAACAAAAATTTATAATTAAAAAGTACGAAAAAAAGCTGCATATAAAGATTGCCTACTATGGCATCTTCAACGATAATAAAGTATTTCCTGTTCAATACTAGTAGTATTCGTAATTATGCAGCTCTAAAAAATATTATTTAAACTAAATCTTTGTAATCCCGGAATATGTTCAATCAATAATTTAAGGGCTGATATTTCAGCTAATGCTAAGGAACGATTTTGAGTTTCTACGTATTTAGTGAGTCTAGCATAAGTTAAATCTATATTATCAATTTCCTGGTGATTCAGAAAAAGAGTCCAGCGGCTTTTAGTATCAGACCAAAGTTGCGCTATTTTTTTAGTTTCTGTATCCGCTTTAGACCAATTCTGCTGAATTATATTTTGTTCCAAATTATCAAAGCGGGTGGTTAAATCTTGAGCAGAATTATTAATATAACTAATGGACCAAACTCCAAAACCAACAATACATAGTGTAAATAAAAGCAAACTAGCTACAACCTTCAATGTTTTTCCTCCTCTTTTCTAGTTTTAACTGGTAATAGAGGTTCCCTGAAGTATCTAGTGAAGCGATTAGTACATCATCCAGATTGTGAACACCCATTTTTTTAAGCTCTGCTTCTAGCCAAGGTACAGTTAATTGGGCGTGCGAAAGATTTTTGTAATCGATTTCCCCGTCAAGGATGAGAGCTAAGGGCATTCCTTCATATTTAGTTTCAATGTTCAGATCTTCTGGAGTTACCGGCCTTTTTTGGGATTTAGGAATAATACTAAGTTGTCCGTTTGTTTCTAAAATAGCATACTCAACATCTGCAATATTAGGGAAATCCTTGCTGCGGAGCATTTCCAACAAATCCGTAATACTAAATCGTTCCTTAATCAGTTCTTCTTCGACGATTTTGCCATTGGCAATTAAGACACTAGGAGTTCCACAAATAATTTTTCGTGCTTTTTTACTCTTAATCGAAATGTACGAGAAAGTAATCTGGGCTAGTAAGAGAGTTAAAATGGGAATTATACCATCGATTAAAGGAATTGAGGTGTCTTGCATGGGGATAGCCGCTAATTCTGATAACATTAGAGCAATGACTAGCTCGAAGGGCTGTAATTCTCCAATTTGTCCTTTGCCCATAATACGCATAATGACTACAATTAAAATAAAAAGAATAATGGTGCGAGTAAATGTAATTAGCATCTATACTGCTCCTTATCAACAAAAAAATTTGGCTAAGTTTACACTGCATATACTAATTAGTAGTTTTGTAAGTTTTTATTTTTTTATACATATCCGTCTAGCTGGCTGGAAGGTCAATTTTAATGTAAAATTGAATTACTTACACTAAAGTATAGTAGAGGAGGAATTTTGTTATGGTAAAAGCTGAAATTGAAGCTGGTGTTTGTGGTTTAAAAACAGAAGTAAAGGCCGAATCAGCAGGTCAGGGAGTACAATTAGATATAAACAGCGATTGCCCTCATATTCAAAAAATTGCTGCAGAGCTTAAAGAAGTGGAAGGCATGAACGAAATCTTTACGAAAATGGATCAAACTAAAGTGTATCAATTAGCAAAACAGTATTGTCCCCATGTTGCATGTGCCGTACCAGCTGGAATCTTAAAGGCAGTAGAAGTTGCTTCTGGGTTGGCTTTGCCTAAAGATGTGGCAATAAAAATTATTAAAGAATAAGATGAATTAACTTCAGGCTAAAGACATATTCTGCATTTTAGTAATTATTTGCTTTGCCTAAATAGATAATGTACTTAAGGGTGGGATATGATGAAAAAAATTAAAATTACTTATCCTGACGGAACTGTTCAGGAAATTGATAAAGGGACGACTTTATTAAAATTATGTCAAGAAGAAAATAACTCGGGTCAACCATATTTAGCTGCCAGGGTAAATAATGTTTTAAAAGATTTGCATTTTTCTCTTCAAGAGGATGCTAAGCTGGAATTTTTAGATCTCACCTCTGATGATGGAATGAGAATTTACCAACGAAGCCTTTGCTTTTTATTAATAAAAGCTGTTGGTGAGTTGTTTCCAGAAGCTAAGGTTTCCGTAGAACACTCTATAAGCAAAGGTTTGTATTGTGAATTACATCAGGCAGAACCTATTACGGAAAAAGATGTACAACAAATCGAAAACAGAATGCGGGAATTGGTTGCTCAGGATATACCTTTTGTGAAAGAAACAGTATCTTTATCTGAAGCAATAAAACTATTTGAGAAAGAAGGGCAGTATGACAAGGTAAGTTTATTGAAACACCGTAATCGACCTCACACTAATTTATACAGCTGCGGATGGTTGAGGGATTACTTTTATGGCTATATGGCTCCAAGTACTGGTTACCTTAAAGTCTTTGAGCTTAAATTTTATATGCCCGGCTTTATTTTGCGTTTTCCTGAAAAAAGCAATCCCACTGTAGTTCCTGAATATGTAGAGCAGCCGAAGCTTTTTAATATCTTCCGAGAAGCTGAAAAATGGGCAGGGATATTAGAAATTAAGAATGTTGGATCTTTAAATGAGCAAATCGCCTCTGGAAATGCAGGGGACTTAATACGTGTGTCAGAAGCTTTTCACGAGAAAAAAATCGCTGAGATAGCTGATTTAATAACTAAAAATCGCGATCAAATTCGTTTGATTTTGATTGCAGGACCATCCTCTTCTGGCAAAACAACTTTTGCCCAGAGGTTAGCAGTTCAGCTAAGGGTAAATGATGTTAGGCCCATATCTATATCTTTAGATGATTACTTCGTTTCTAGAGATAAAACACCATTAGATGAGTTGGGAGAGCCAGATTTTGAGGCCTTAGAGGCTATTGAATTGGATTTGTTTAACGAACATTTAACGAAACTTATTCAAGGTTCAGAGGTTGAATTACCAGTATTCGACTTTATTACAGGGCAGCGGGAATATAAGGGAAGAAGAGTTAAAATTAAAAGAGACCAGCCCATTATTATTGAAGGTATCCATGGCTTGAATGATCAACTGACAACTGCTATCCCCCGTGGCAGTAAATTTAAAATTTATATTAGCGCTTTAACCCAATTGAATATTGACGACCATAATCGAATCTCCACAACTGATGCACGAATTATTCGGAGAATTGTTCGTGATAATCAATTCCGTTCCAATGACGCTTTGAAAACTATTAGAATTTGGCCTAAGGTGAGGAAAGGAGAGGAAAGGAACATCTTTCCATTCCAAGAAAACGCTGATGTAATGTTTAATTCACATTTAGTATATGAATTGGCGGTTTTAGTGAAGTATGCAGCTCCCTTGCTGCAAAAAATTGATGAGCAATGTCCGGAGTATTCTGAAGCGAAGCGACTGTTAAAGTTTTTAGGGTATTTTTTGCCCATGGATGACAAGGAAGTACCTTTTAACTCAATTATACGCGAGTTTATTGGAAACAGCTGTTTTTGCTGAAAAAGAGGGACTCGCCGATGGTTAGTCCCTCTTCAATATTATTTAATTTCTAAAAATGGACACTCTTGATTGTTATTTTCGCAGCTGACCCCAGCTATAGGTTTTCCTCAGCCGCCCCAGCCATCATCATCTTCGCCGCCAATAAACCATTTACATTTAGAAAAATTGCAGTCTCTGCTCATTTTTTCACCTCCAGTTTGTAAAGGATTCAATATTAGATTTAACCAGAAGGTTTTTATTATACAGCTTAGAGAAAATTGAAAGGAGAAATTTATTTGTATATAGGTGCCCATATTTCCATTAGCAAAGGATTTAGTTTTGCAATCGAGCAAGCAAATAAAATTGGCGGCAATACAATGCAGTTTTTCAGCCGTAACCCAAGAGGCGCCGGAGCAAAGGCGCTGAATTTAAAAGATATTGCCCTAGCCCAAGAAAAAGCAGAAAAGTATGGCTTTGGATCCTTAGTAGCTCATGCTCCCTATATTATTAATTTGGCTTCTTCCAAGGAAGATTTATGGGAGTTAGCAATTAGGATAATGTCTGAAGATTTATCCAGAATGGATCAGGCTGGAGTAGCATATTTGGTAGTTCATCCTGGAAGTCATGTAGGTCAAGGTATCCCTTTTGCTCTGAAAAGGGTGTCGCAAGCTTTGAACAGAATATTGCAGAGTGAAGGTCAATCCATAGTGCTTTTAGAAACAATGTCTGGTTCAGGGACAGAGGTCGGAAAATCCCTTGATGAACTAGCCCAAATGATTAAATTGGTTGAAAATAAGGAGAGAGTTGGCGTTTGTTTGGACACATGTCATTTATATAGTGGCGGCTACGATCTTAGGCAAAATTTAGATCAGTTTATTTTAGATCTAGAGGAGAAAATTGGCTTAGATAAAGTTAAAGCGGTACATTTAAATGATAGTATAAATCCTTTAGGCAGTGCGAAAGACCGCCATGCAAATATTGGAGAGGGTTTAATAGGGAAAGATGCTCTTGGCAAATTTGTTACCCATCCCAAATTAAACCACTTGCCTTTTTTGTTAGAGACACCAGGCGGGTTAGAAATTTATCAACAAGAAATTGCTTATTTTAAATCTTTAGAGTAGGACTAATGAACATGGAACAAATAGATAAAAAAAAGACGCAAGAAATTTTAAATCTTTTAGCAAGAAGTTATCCTAATGCTAAGCCAGCTTTAAATTTTGCTAATTCCTTTCAATTATTAATTGCCACCATACTTTCGGCTCAGTCAACAGATAATCAAGTAAATAAGGTAACAGCTAATTTATTTACTAAATATCAAACCCCTGCGGATATTGCAGTCCTTACACCGGAAGAATTGGCTAAGGATATTAAGGGATGTGGATTATACCATACAAAAAGCAAAAATATTATTGCTACCTGTAAGATTTTAGCTGATAAATATGGAGGAAAGGTTCCCGATAGGCTAGAGCAATTGGTGGAATTACCGGGAGTAGGCCGAAAAACAGCTAATGTTGTCTTGAGTAATGCTTTTGGCCAGGATGCTATTGCAGTTGATACACATGTTTTGCGGGTAGCAAATAGGTTAGGGTTGGCTAATAGTACTGATCCATTTAAAACAGAAATGCAGCTGCAGCAGGTAATTCCCCAAAAGAAATGGTCCTTGGCTCACCATTGGCTTATTTATCATGGTCGAAAAAGATGTAAGGCCAGAAGACCAGATTGCTTAGGGTGTGAGTTGACAAAAATTTGTCCTCGAAAAGGATTAAATTAACCTTAATGTAGTCGCAAAAACCCATCTACATTAAGGTTAGTTTGTTATATGCCTAGTCTATTTCAACCAGTAAACACTAAACGGCTGATTTAAAGACAAACCTTTAAGCAGTTCTACTTCCTGATTACCATCTAAGTATTTTAAAACCAAGGAAGTTTCATTACTTGATTTAGCTTGAAGGTAAATTGAGCAGCTATTATTTGAATTAGTTTGTGAGTAAGAGTTATTTACGATACTAGTTTGGGTTATTTCCCCAGAAAGTACATCTACTTTTATTTCCTGTTGGTTTGTTAAAAAAGTTAGCATTTTTTCGTCTAAAGACCAAAGCAATTGCTGAGGGTAGTCTGCTATTACAGCAAGATCTTTTATTTGCTGGTCTGCTAAGTTAAGCATTTGAATTCTGCTATTATTAGTGCCAGATTCCTTTAGGCAGTAGGCAATATAATTGCCTTGGGGCGACCATTTTAAATTCATTGGGCAGCTATTTGGCAGTGAATTTGTAGCTTCCAATGGATTTTGAACTAGAAGAGTAGATTTTTCTCCACTTAGACCTATCTTTTCCATTGTGAAAGAATGGTTCGAATTTGGATAGAAAGAAACTGCCATACTTTGTCCATCAGAAGCCCAAGCAAAGTCTACTGCATTGCTATTTTTAGGTAGCAATTCCATAATACTAGCTTCACTTTCTTTAATCAAGGCGATCTTTAAGTTAAAGTGAGGTAAATAACCAGTTGTTTCTTGAGTGTTATAAGCAATTAAATTTGCCCTGGGAGACCAAGTCGGTTTCCCTGCAACGGGATTAAGATCAACTTTGTACCCACCTGTGCCATCAGCTTTTACTACATATAAGTACGGTTTATCGTAATATGTTTCCGTAGAAGATCTTTTCAAATAAGCAAACCAATTTCCATCGTAGGACCAGCCAATTATTTGTGCTAAACCATCCTTGGTGATCTGTTTAGGGCTATCTCCCGCCTTGTTACCTAATAGGTACAAATTGTTTTGATCAAGAAAAGCAATGCGAGCAGGAATTTCTGCTGCCAACTTTCCTTCCGGAACTTTTGGTTCCCCGGTGCTAATTTCTACAGTTATTGTTTTTGCATCCCAGCCTATAGAAACATCTAAGGCAGTAGAGATAAACCTTAGAGGGACAACAACTGTATCCTTGGTTATCTGTGGGGGGACGTCTAATAAAATTGTTTCTTCATTTTTAAAGGCTTTTTTACTTCCCACAATTAGTTTTATAATCTTTTTTCCTTGAATAATTGTTACCCTATTTGTCTTTGGATCCCATTTTACCTGTGCTTTTAAAGCGTTACTTACAAAGCGGACAGGAACCAGGACTCTGCCAGAGGATACCAGTGGAGGAATATCTGGTTTTAGTTCATTGCCGTTTAGAGTAATTTTTACGGCGGTGGAAGTGGAAAGAGAGGCGTTAGCAGGTGCGGAAAAAATGCTAAATAAAAATAATGTGCTTACAAGTAAAAAAATATTTAAATAACTCTTGACATATAATTTCATTTCTCCACCCCCTCGATATCCTTTGGTAATATCCAGTTTTTGCTAAATAAAACTGGGCTTCTTTGGTATACCCTTTTTTGGGTAAAATTAGCTTTTAAATTTTCCAATTTTCTAAATTTATGGGCTTGACATATTACCGCAGGACTGTAATTAGGAGTGAGATAGAAAAAAATTTCTATCTCACCCAATTTTTTCTAATCAATAAGCTTAAAGCGAGAACCAGGTACACCGCAAATAGGACATTTATCCGGTGCATTATTTATTTCAATGTAGCCGCAAACGGGGCAGAGGTAAAAACCAAGATCTTGATTTTTATCTAAGCTATCCAAAACTTTTTTATATAGTTCTGCATGAACTTTTTCTGCTTCATTGGCTCTTTTAAAGGTAGCTACAGCAGCTTTATTTCCTTCAGCTTCAGCCTCTTTAATAAATTCTGGATACATTTTTTCAAATTCAAAAGTTTCTCCGTTAATACCGGCTTGTAGGTTAGCTGCAGTATCCTGAACTTCACCCATTACTTTAAGGTGGCTGGAAGCATGGATTGCTTCAGCTTCGGCAGCTGCGCGGAAAAGTTTTGCGGCTGTTCTATAACCTTCTTCATCTGCTTTTTGAGCAAAAGCAAGATATTTGCGGTTTGCTTGAGACTCCCCGGCAAAAGCTTCTTTTAAATTTTTTTCTGTGCTCATTTGTTTTAACCTCCTTGATTTCATTATATATAGTAATTATTAATATTCTGTCCAAAAATGTCAAGGTTAACCAAAAAAAGCTTCTTACCCGTTAGCAATGGGTAGAAGCTTTTTTAGAATTAAATTTTTAGGATTGTGCTTTAGTGTAATTAAGTAGGCCCCCGGCAAGAATAATTTTTATAAAACGAGGTGACAAGTTATGATTTACCTGGAAACTAGTTCCTTTAGTAATGTTATGAACTGTTAGCTGATTACTATTATTTAACTGCCGGTATAAATCTTTAAATTCTAGTTTATCCCCTTGCTCAATTTGTTCGTAATCTTTTTCATTGACAAATGTAAGAGGTAAAATACCAAAGTTAACCAGATTTGCTTTGTGTATCCGGGCAAAGGATTTTGTGATAACGGCTTTAACACCAAGATACATTGGAGCTAAGGCTGCGTGCTCTCGACTAGAGCCCTGGCCATAATTGTGACCACCAACAATAAAACCTCCATTAGAACTCTTTGCCCTATGGGCAAATTCCTTATCAACAGATGAAAAAACGTGTTCAGATATTGCTGGAATATTAGAACGCAGAGGTAATACCTTAGAGCCTGCAGGCATAATATGATCAGTTGTAATATTGTCTTCAACTTTAAGTAGTACATCCCCAGACAACTCTTGAGGCAATGCTTGGTTTACAGGTAAAGGTTTAATATTTGGCCCCCGAACAATTTCCACTTTTTCCGGTTCAGTAGATGGGGCAAGTATCATACGATCATCAATAGTAAATTTTTCAGGCATTGCAATAGAAATAGGAGCACCTAAGGTTCTAGGATCTGTTAAAACACCTGTCAGAGCAGATGCGGCAGCTACCTCGGGACTAGCTAGAAATACTTGAGCATCTTGTGTTCCGCTTCGGCCTAAAAAGTTACGATTAAAGGTTCTTATAGAAACACCTTTAGAAGGAGGAGCTTGCCCCATTCCAATACAAGGACCGCAGGCAGATTCTAAAATTCTTGCTCCCGCAGCTATTAAATCTGCTAAAGCGCCGTTAGATGCTAACATTTTAAATACTTGTCTAGATCCCGGGGATATTACTAAGCTGACTTCCGGATGTACCATTTTACCTTTTAAAATGGAGGCTACACGCATCAAGTCCGTGTAAGAAGAATTGGTGCAACTTCCAATGGCTACCTGGTTAACTTTTATAGGACCAACTACACTTACTTTTTCGACTGCATCAGGACTATGAGGCTGAGCAACAATTGGTTCAAGTTCAGATAAGTTTAGTTCAATAATTTCATCATATTCAGCATCAAAATCGGGTAAGAGTTCAACCCAATCTGAATCCCTCTTTTGAGCTTTTAAAAATGTTTTAGTTATTTCGTCACTGGGAAAAATAGAAGTAGTTGCTCCTAGTTCGGCACCCATATTAGTAATTGTAGCTCGTTCTGGTACACTTAAAGTTGCAACACCAGTGCCGCCATATTCAATTATTTTACCTACTCCACCTTTAACGCTTAACAAACGTAAAACTTCTAAAATTACATCTTTTGCCGATACCCAAGCTGGAAGTTGTCCAGTTAAATTAATTTTAACTACTTTAGGCATCGTTAAATAAAATGGGCCCCCAGCCATGGCTACAGCTACATCTAAACCGCCAGCCCCAATGGCTAACATTCCAATACCACCGCCAGTAGGAGTGTGGCTATCAGAACCTAATAAAGTTTGACCTGGTACGCCAAAACGCTCTAAGTGAACCTGATGGCAAATACCGTTTCCAGGCCGGGAAAAATAAATCCCATGTTTAGAGGCTATGCTCTGCAAAAAGCGGTGATCATCGGCATTTTCGAAGCCTGTCTGTAATGTATTATGATCAACATAACTTACTGATAATTTAGTTTTAACTTGAGGTACTCCCATAGCTTCAAATTGCAGGTAAGCCATGGTTCCTGTGGCATCTTGGGTAAGTGTTTGGTCTATTTTAATGGCAATTTCCTGCCCTGACGTTAGCTCTCCGCTGACTAAATGCTCTTTTAGAATCTTTCTGACAATATTGTCCCCCATATTTATTACCTCCTCGGGAATTTTGCTGTTTTTCTAAATATACCAAAGAGTGAGGAATGCGTCAAAGTGTTTGAATTTTTCATGAGAAATAATTATTATAGATAGTGAACTAGAAAGCTTTTGGGAAAATATGATAGGAGGCTATTTTGTGCATATTGTATTAGTTGAGCCGGAAATACCGCAAAATACAGGCAATATTGTTCGTACCTGCGCCGTAACTGGATCCCATTTACATTTGGTTAGACCATTAGGTTTTTCAACTGAAGATAAATATTTAAAAAGGGCAGGTTTAGATTATTGGCATTTAGTAGATATTGAGTATCACGATAATTTTCAGCAATTGCAGGAAAAATATGCTGATGGTAACTATTATTTTGCAACTACAAAGGCAACTAAAATTCATACCAAAGTGAAGTATGCTAACAATGATTTTCTAGTCTTTGGAAGTGAGACCAGAGGGCTGTCCAAAGAAATACTGGTTGCTAATAAAGAGTATTGTATACGGGTGCCAATGTTATCAGAGGCTCGGTGTCTCAACCTAGCCAATTCAGTGGCAGTTATACTTTATGAGGCACTAAGGCAGGTAGGCTTCCCCAATCTTAGATGAAAATACACTTGCTGGCGATTGAAAAAGATGCTATAATTACTTAGTTAGTTCAGTCGGAACGTAGCGCAGTTTGGTAGCGCGCTTGGTTCGGGACCAAGAGGCCGCAGGTTCAAATCCTGTCGTTCCGACCATTTATTATCAACGTTTTAGCTGATCGAGAAGTAATAAAAAATTAATTTCTGACGACCAGTTTGACGACCACCAAGAAAAAGTCTGGGATTTTAATCCTAGGCTTTTTTATTTTTTCTCCGTGCCAGAGGGTAAAAGAGATGAAAGAGCATCAGTTGCTGCTTTCTTTCTTTTATCTTGTAAGTGACCGTATATGTCTAACGTGACTTGAATAGAGGAATGACCTAATAACTCGGCGATATCCTTTAGGGAGAAACCTCGATCGATTGGTGCAGAAGCAACAGAGTGCCGTAGATCATGGAATCTCACATGGCCTAGGCCTGCTTGTTTGATGAGTTCAATGTGGGTTTCGTAAAATCTATCAGGGTATATTGGTTCTCCGTTTTCTTTACAAAATATTAAGTTATTCTTTTGATAATCTTCCCCCAATGTAGCTTTTCCTTTGCTTGGACTTTTTTATGCTTTTTAAGCTCATAGAGTACATCCTCTGGAATAAAAATGGTTCGATCTGAAGTTTTTGTTTTTGGGGTGGAAAAAATCATATACAGCATAGAAAACGCAGCTCTAAGTGTAATGCACGATGGCCAACCTGTTGGAATTAAAGGCATAATAATCGCCCGTGCGAGCGATTATAACAATGGACAGGACTTTCTTACAATCACTTTGCCAAGTGGCCGAAAATTATTTTATACAAAGCCCTTTCTAGGGGTAAATGACCGAGGATGCGAAGCTTTGCACTATCATGGAATTAACCAAAATTAGGCGCCGGTGTACCGGTCAATCCTATGAATCTTGTTATGTGTTTCCGTACCCAAGTTAAGGACTTGAACCGTTTAGCCTTATGATTCTTAAAACTGCTAAACTCGTCACTACAACCATGTCAAATGGCCATGCATTACGGTAATACTCAACAAGCCAAGGAACATTCAGTCATTTACAAAGTGAGGTACTAGAAGTTAAACAAGCGGTAATTAATGGCGAGTCTAGGGCTATAGCTGAAGAATTGCTAGATACAATACATTCTGCGGAAACGGCATTAAGAATTGAGTTGAGTGATGAGTTGATCAGCAAAGAAACCCTAAACGATTTAAAGCAAGAAATACTTGAAAAGAATAGTCGGAGAGGATATTACGCAGTTGAAGAAATTCAAAGTCCAATTTGTAACACATGTGTAAACGATTGCTGTAGATGCCTTATTAGCAAAGCGTAGTATGTCAAAAGTATGAACTGAACAATACGGTATAAAAAACGATATAGGTATGCTGCAACTATTTATACCCAAGAGAATAATCTGTTAATAAAGAAGTTTTATTAACGGAGGAATAGCATGGCATACTATATTCAAGTAGAACCAAATGTAAGAATTTTTGTAGAGGATCTCAACCCAGAGGGCAAGAAGACAATCTTGTTTTTACACGGTTGGCCTGGAAGCCATAAGTTATTTGAATATCAATTTGACCAGCTTCCAAAGATGGGATATAGATGTATCGGAATAGATACTAGAGGATTCGGTAATTCAGATAAACCTTGGGGAGGCTACGATTACGATCGATTGTCGGACGATGTTCGATGTGTGGTTGAAGCACTCAAATTAAAAGATTTTACACTTGGAGGACATTCAACGGGTGGAGCAATTGCTATTAGATACATGGCTAGACACAATGGATATGGGGTATCGAAACTTGCTCTTTTTGCCGCTGCCGCCCCCAGTGTGATCCAGCGTCCATATTTTCCTTATGGATTACCTAGAGAGGCTGTAAATGAAATCATACAAAGAACATATAATGACAGGCCTAAAATGTTGAGGGATTTTGGAGATATGTTTTTCTTTCAGGATATAACTGAGCCGTTCTCAGATTGGTTCTTCCAACTGGGACTAGAGGCATCTGGTTGGGCCACAGCGTCAATTGCAACCACTTGGTTAGGTGAAGAAAGATTATTTTATGATCTTGAGAAAATACACGTTCCAACTTTAATTCTTCATGGTATCCATGACAAAGTCTGTCTCTTCCCATTGGCTGAAGCACAAAGACAAGGTATAAAAAATTCTAAACTCGTACCTTTTCAATACAGCGGTCACGGACTGTTCTATGACGAGCGTGACAAATTTAACGAGGAATTGACAAAATTTATTCAGATGCGAAATATACGGTATTTTTAGTTCACATTTCAGCACTAAAGCGAAGTAATTCCAGGAGGAGGGTGGTAAAGAGTAGTTTTTAAATCATTGAACATGAGCTTTATTCATACGATGAAACAAAAAAGGAAATAGCCGAGCTAACGGATGACATAATTAATTAGACACCAATGTTAGAAGGGGAAGCAGTGTCAGGCACTAGTTACACATCTGATACGACAGCTAGAAAAGCAATTAAGTTGGTAAGTAGTAAAGTGCTGGCAACTATGAACAGGAATATCTCCAGTATAGATAGAGCATTGAGCCGACTGTCAGAAGAACACCAGAAGTTATTCCAGCTTAAGTATCGAGGAAACCTGCCTTGGCAAAAGGTATGTGATGAAATGCCAACCAGTGAAAGAACCTATTTCAGATTGCGTCGGGAATTAGTTGCTATGGTTGCACTTGAAATGGGTTTGGCAGAAAGTTGGCAGGAATATAGGATATATCTTTAGATTTTAGCAAACCTCTATTCATTTACATGAATCCGCAAACATCAAAAGTCGGATTCTACGGAACGTGGACAGTCGGAAGTTTACCTGGTTGCATTCTTAAAAAGAAGACGGCCGAAGTGGCTAAAAGTATGAAAAATGAAAGCACTAAAAAATATATTAACTTAGCTGAAGGTATTGTGGAAAAAGCAGTTACTTCTACCACGCAAACATACGTTGATACTCTAAAGAAAAATAACCAATTTGATGCAAATGCTCAGATACAGGCTTTTGATATGGCTAAGGAAAAGGCTATAGGACTGCTGAGCCAGGAAATAAAAGGTGTGCTAGCTGAAGTTTACGGAGATGTGGACAGCTGGCTTGATATGCAAATTGAACAGCAAGTAAGGAAATTGAAGGTGGCTTAAAGAACATAGGTATGGCGGGCTTAGGCCCGCCTTTTTTATTAATCACAATGGTTGTTGCAGCAAATTAACAAAAGTAAGATGATAAAAACTAAAAAATTGTTGTCTCTATTAAAGATACCACCTAAAACACCGTCGTTACCGCAATTGCTCATGATTTTTCCCTCCCTTTAATAGTGTTGATTTGATACCTAATATACATTATGAAATAGTACGAGCAATTGTTAATGGGAAATGGTGAGGGGCTTATTGCAAAATTTTTCAAGCCTGATTTTAGTGATCCAATCCCAGCTTATTTTATTTTGTTGTGTTTTTTAATGCTTACCTTGTATTTTATCAAAGTAAAATATGTAACCCGTAAAGCATTATAAATTAATAAAGCACCTTATAATGGATGCTTTATTAATTCAGTTTTAAAAAGTATATTCTGTTATAACTTTTTTGACGACCATTTGACAACCACTAGAAAAATTTTGATTGAGATTTTAAAACTATAAACAACGTAAAATAAGGCTTTTGCGGTATGCTATTATATAAAAATAGCTTAAATCTTAATTCGGGACCAAGAGGCTGCGGGTTCAAATCCTGTCGTTCCGACCATTTTATAAAGTGACTATTAGCAATTAACTAATAGTCACTTTTTTATTTTTTTCCAAATAACATTTTCCTCTTAAGGCAATACTAGACTTGGGAGGTGTAGAGATGAGAGAAAGAGACGATCTAAAAGATATTAAACCATCAAAAAAGAAGGGTAAAAAATATGATCCTCTAGAAAGCTTAAAACTTGAAATTGCTGAAGAATTAGGGCTTTTAGAAAAGGTCAAAGCAGAAGGCTGGTCCGGTTTAAGTGCCAAGGAAAGTGGTAAAATTGGCGGTTTAATGAATAAAAGGATACGTTTAGGCAATTAACTGCTGTATATAAAAAGCTCGAAAGTGAAAATATAAAAATGAAAGGAGGAGATAATATGAGCTTAGAAGGGAAAAAAGGTAAAATAACCCGTAAAACTACTTTTAAAGATGGGGAACAAAGATCTAGATCCATATCAGGTAGAATTGGTTCCGCAACAATAGATTCTATAACCAGACCAGATCCACAAAAATGTTAGTTTAAAGACAAAATAGGAGGCTATGGAGGCCTCCTATTTTGTTATAATTAAGAAAAAAGACTTACTTATTGAATTTGATACATACCGTGGCTAGTCATGTAATTAAATAGTTCTTCGCCATGCTGCTGTTCTTCTTTTTGAATATGATTTAAAACCTGACGTACATTGGAATCTTGACATTCAAAAATAGTAGTGTCATAAGATCCTGAAATATACTTTTCTGTGTTAAGCATGTCGTTACATAAGAAGGCATCTTCGTTGTTAGACATTTGCGTTTGGTTGCTTTGTTGATTAGACAACATACTAAACTGTCGTGTTTGTTTTTGTTGCATTTGATTTTGCATTCCTTGCTGCATCTGCTGTCCCTGACTTTGTTGCTGAGAACTCTGCTGTTGTGACATTTGAGGGGTTTGACCACTTAAAATTTGATTAATTGAGTTTAAGTGTTGCTCTTCTTGTTGAGCAAGGTTGCTGAAAAGTTGTTTTAGCTGGGGGTCACTAGCTTTATTAGAGTAATCATTATATTTTTTGATACAGATTTCCTCATGGGTTTTTTGATCTTCAAGCAGCATTTTCTCTTTTTGACTTAATTTAACTTGCATTATTTACACCTCCAATTATATTTTTTAACAAGTTGAGAGTTTATATTCGTTAAGTTCAAATTTTTTATTAATCTAAACAGTATGATTAAAATAGCCAGTAAGAATGAAGGTGAATAATAAATGTTTGTGCACCTGCATTGTCATACAGAATACAGCCTTTTAGATGGTGCGGCACGGATTGAACGACTTACATCAAGAGCAAGTGAACTGGGTATGAATGCCTTAGCTATAACAGATCATGGTGTAATGTATGGTGTGGCCGATTTTTATAAATCCTGTCTTAAAAATAACATTAAACCTATTTTAGGCTGTGAAGTTTACGTGGCACCTAACAGTCGTCTGGACAAAAGGCCTAGAATAGACGACAGCCCCTACCATTTAGTTCTACTGGCCAAGGATTTAATTGGTTACCAAAATCTTTTAAAACTTGTATCTTTGGCTTCAATTGAAGGATTTTATTATAAGCCTAGGGTAGATAAAGAAGTATTAGCAGAATATAATCAAGGATTGATCGCTTTAAGTGCATGTTTGGCTGGAGAAATACCTCGATTGATTTTAAACAGGCAATTTGAAGAAGCTGGACAAAAAGCATTACTTTATCAAGATATATTTGGCAAAGAGAATTTTTATCTGGAAGTACAGGATCATGGTATTAGGGAACAAAAAGAAGTAAACCAATATTTGATTACTTTGAGTAAGGATTTAAAAATACCATTAGTTGCAACAAACGATTTACATTATGTTGATAAGGAACAGGCAGAAATACATGATGTGCTTCTTTGTATTCAAACAGGAAAAACAATGTTAGATGCAGATCGGATGCGTTTTCCAACCCAGGAGTTTTATCTAAAAAGCTCAGAAGAAATGTCTCGCCTTTTTGCCCATATTCCTGAGGCAATAACTAATACAGTTGAAATTAGCGAACGATGTCAAGTTGAGCTTTCCTTTGGACATCATATTTTACCTAACTATTCAGTACCAGAAGGCTTTACAGTAGATACATATTTAGAGCAATTATGCGCTGAAGGTGTGCGTTTAAGATATGGGCAGCTAACAGAAAAAATTAAAAATAGATTAGACTATGAGCTGGGTATTATTAAGCAAATGGGATTTTCAGGTTATTTTTTAATCGTCTGGGACATGATACATTTTGCCAAAAATAAAGGAATTTATGTAGGACCAGGACGTGGTTCGGCAGCTGGAAGTCTAGTAGCTTATATTTTAGGTATTACTGACATTGATCCCCTGAAGTATGATTTATTGTTTGAAAGATTTTTAAACCCTGAAAGAGTAAATATGCCTGATATAGATACAGATTTTTGTTTCGAAAGACGTGGGGAAGTTATAGAGTATTTAACTAATAAGTATGGCAACGACCATGTATCCCAAATTATTACTTTTGGTACAATGGCTGCTAAAGCCTCAATTAGGGATGTAGGAAGAGTTATGAATATTTCTCTTTCAGAAGTTGATAAAATTGCCAAGCTAATTCCTAATGAATTAGGAATATCTTTGGAAAAGGCCTTGGAATTGAATTCTGATTTAAAGGATTTCATAAATCAAGATGAAAGGTATCAACGCCTTTATAACACTGCCCAAGCTCTAGAAGGAATGCCGCGTCACGCTTCAACCCACGCAGCTGGTGTGGTTATTGCTAAAGAAGAATTAGTTAAGTACTTACCTGTCCAAAGAGCTGGCGACGATGGCATTGTAACTCAATTTCCTATGCAAACAGTAGAGGAAATTGGTCTCCTGAAAATGGACGTACTTGGTTTAAGGACCCTTACTGTTATTGGCAAAAGCTTAGAATTAATAAAATCAACAACTAGTCAGCAAATTGATTTACATAAACTACCTATGGATGATACTTTAACTTATGAAATCCTTAGCAAGGGGGAGTCTTGCGGGGTATTTCAATTAGAAAGTACAGGTATGAGAAATATTCTCAGAAACTTAAAGCCGGAAAGATTCGAAGATATAGTGGCCTTAGTTGCTTTGTATCGTCCGGGTCCATTAGGCAGCGGAATGGTAGAGGACTTTATAGCTAGAAAACATAAAGAAGTTCCGGTTACTTATTTGCATCCAAAACTTGAGGCAATACTGCAGGATACCTATGGAGTAATTTTGTATCAAGAGCAGGTAATGAGAATTGCCAGTGAATTAGCGGGCTTTACTTTAGGACAAGCTGATTTGCTTAGACGAGCAATGGGTAAAAAAAAGCCGGAAATAATTGCTGCTCAAAAAGAGAATTTTCTTAAGGGTGCTTTAGAAAATAATATAGAAAAAGATGTTGCCGAAGAAATTTTTGATTTAATGGCCTATTTTGCGGGTTACGGCTTTAATAAATCCCACAGTGCCGCATATGCCTTATTGGCGTATCAAACTGCTTTTTTAAAAGTTCACTATACAGTTGAATATATGACAGCATTACTTAGCAGCGTTATGGGAAATACTGATAAAATAACTTTATATATTGAAGAGTGCCGTAGAATAGGAATAGAGGTTTTACCTCCTGATGTTAACTATAGTTTGGTTGACTTTACTGCCACCCAGGGGAAAATCCGTTTCGGGCTTGCAGCAGTCAAAAATGTTGGCAACGGTGCTATTAATGCTATTTTAGAGGCTCGTAAAAAAGGAACTTTTAAGTCTTTAGATGATTTTTGCCAAAGGGTTGATTTGCGACAAGTTAACCGCAGGGTCCTAGAGAGTTTAATTAAGGCGGGTGCGTGTAATTCCTTTGGTACATACCGTTCTAGACTTTTGACTATGCTGGATCAAGCTATAGAAAATGGGCAAAGGATTCAAGAAGACCAAAGAAATGGTCAAATCTCACTTTTTGATTTAGGTAATATAGGTTTGACACAAGTAATACCAGAACCAGATTTACCTGAATGTTCCCAAAGAGAGATTTTAGCTATGGAAAAAGAAATGCTAGGCTTTTATTTAAGTGGACATCCTTTAGACGAATATAAAGCTATTTTACCACGTTTGAATCGACATTCCATTGAATCTCTAGCTGAATTAGATGAAGGCGCTAGTGTAAAACTAGCAGGTATAATAACAAACATAAAACGCTCCGTAACTAAGCGAGGAGAAACCATGGCTTATTTTACACTGGAGGATACTGGCGGAACAGTTCAGGTGTTGGTTTTTCCCAAAAATTATCAAAGAATGATGTCTTTACTTGTACCTGACCAAGTCATTATGTTAACAGGTAGATTAAATAGTAGCGAGGAAGAAATAAAAGTTTTTGCTGAGGAAATTATGGTTTTACCTAAGGGTGACTTTAAATACAAAGCATTGGAGATTTATATTCAAGAGGCAAGCTCTGAAGCTTTAGAAAGAATAAAACAAATTTTAGTGCAAAACCCTGGTGAAACACCTGTAAGTATTTATTTCCCAAGAAAGAAGAGAAAGCTTAAATTACATAAAGAATTATGGATAAATCCCACACTAGAATTGCAGGATAATTTAGAAAAAGTCTGTGGCTCAGATGCTATCCGGTTAATAATCTAAACTTATTTTTATAATAAAAATATAATTAAACAAACGGCAGGAATATTATGTGCGGGGTTGAATTTTTATTAAAGCTTAATTGGAAATTCTAAACACTGTAGAGGATGATTTATTTGCGTATTGCAATATACCCAGGGACATTTGACCCTGTTACAAATGGACATTTAGATATTTTACAAAGATCGGCCGCAATATTTGACCAAATTATTATTGCTGTTGCAGAGGATAATTATAAAAAAAACTTATTTTCAACGGAAGAAAGATTATATTTATTGGAAGAGGTGGTTAAAGATATTCCTAATGTTAAGGTAGAAAAATTTTCTGGTCTTTTAATGAAATATGTAAGAACTAAAGGTGCTTGTGCAGTAGTTCGAGGTTTAAGAGCTGTATCCGATTTTGAATACGAGTTTCAATTATCTATGATGAATAAAAAATTAAATGAACATGTTGAAACAATTTTTCTAACAACCTCAAGTGAATATTCATTTATTAGTTCAAGTATGATTAAACAGGTTGCATCTTTAGGTGGTTGTGTCAAAGGATTGGTTCCTAACCTTGTTGAGCAGGCGCTAAAACAAAAGTACAAGAAAAAATATAGAGGATAGATTAAAACTCTTATTTTTGGGTATTATATTTTGCAACGCGAGGTGAAAGGATTGGATGAGCGTAACTGGGCTAGCGAGTATATAGTTGTTAGGGCTGAAGAAAATGGGGTAACAATGATTGGACTTACTAGGGGAAAGGATACAAAATTCCATCATTCGGAAAAATTGGATAAGGGAGAGGTAATTATTGCTCAATTTACTGAGCATACCTCTGCTATAAAGATTCGTGGTAAAGCAAAAATTTACACCAAGCATGGTGAAATTGACGCAGGTTAAAAATCTTTATAAATTTAAGAGCTTTACTAAAGGGGGACAAAGTTATGTGGACAGTAGTTTACATAGCCTCTAATCGTCAAATAGCAGAAAAACTTAAAGATACTCTAACTAATGAAGGTTTATTAGCAACCGTAAAAGCTGTAGGATCTCCACAAGTTGGTGATGCAGGAGCTTTTGAAATACTTGTACCAGAATCTGAAGCAGAAGAAGCAAATGAAATCATAAGTCAAGTTCTCGCTAGCTGAGGAGGCTAATCTATGAAACGTATTGGAATTCTTACTAGTGGCGGCGATGCACCAGGGATGAATGCAGCTATCCGCGCTGTAACAAGGGCAGCTATTTATCATGGTATGGAGGTAGTAGGAGTATTAAGGGGTTATGCGGGACTAATCTATGGGGAATTTAAAGATTTAAAAATTAGTTCAGTTGGGAGCATTATTCAGCGAGGTGGAACCATTTTACTGACAGCTCGTTCTGAAGAGTTTAAGACTTCTGAAGGTTGTAGTCAAGCAGTTAAAATGTTAGAGCACAAAGGCATCGAAGCATTGGTTGTTATAGGTGGGGATGGCTCATTTCGGGGTGCATCTACTTTGCATGAGAGAGGTGTCAAGGTAGTAGGACTTCCAGGCACAATTGATAATGATATTCCCTGTACAGATTATACAATTGGTTTTGATACAGCTGTTAATACAGTGGTTGAGGCAATCAATAAGCTTCGCGATACGGCAACTTCCCACGAACGAATTTTTGTTGTTGAAGTAATGGGTAGAAATTCAGGTCAAATTGCCTTGGCTGCGGGTATAGCTAGTGGTGCTGAATCAATTTTAATTCCAGAATATGAGCCAAACTACACAGAAGTTAGTGAAAGACTGCTTCGCGGCAGGAACCGGGGCAAGCTGCACAGCATTATTTTAGTTGCGGAAGGTGTAGGCGGAGCAATTAAGGTTAGCGAAGAAATCGAAGAGCGGACGGGTTTAGCTACAAAAGTATCGATTTTAGGCCATATTCAAAGAGGAGGTACACCTACGGCATTTGACCGGATTTTAGCCAGCCGTATGGGTGCCAAAGCAGTGGAACTGCTCTTAGAAGGCAGCTCTAACCAAATGATAGGTATAGAACAGAATAAAATAGTTAATTATGATATTAGTTGGGCATTAAAGCAGAAAAAAGAAATAGATTTAGAAATGTATCAACTAGCTGGTATTCTAGCAATTTAAGGGAGTGAAATAGAATGCGGCATACTAAAATCGTATGTACAATAGGACCGGCAAGTGAAAGCATTGAGGTTTTAAAAAAAATGTTACACGCTGGTATGAATGTCGCACGTCTTAATTTTTCTCATGGAAATCATCAAGAGCATGAAGCTAGAGTGAGAGCAATTAGGCAGGCTGCTGAAGAAGCTAAAAAAAATGTCGGTATTTTATTAGATACAAAGGGACCCGAGATTCGCATTGGGGAATTTTCCCAGGAAAAAATATTTTTACGTGAAGGACAGGAGTTTACTTTAACAACCAAAGAAGTAATAGGTACTGAACAAATAGTAAGCATTAGCTATTTAGGATTAACCGATGATGTAAAAACTGGAGATACTATTCTAATCAACGATGGTATCATTGGTTTAAGTGTCCTAGAAACAACTAAAGACTCAATCCGTTGCAGGGTTTTAAACGATGGAGAATTGTCAGCTCGAAAGGGAGTTAATGTGCCAGGAGTGCAGGTGAATTTGCCGGCTGTAACTGATAAAGACCTGGAAGATATACATTTTGGGATTAAGCATAAGTTTGATTTTATTGCCCCATCTTTTATCCGTACAGCAGGGGATGTTTTAGAAATTAGGCGTATTTTAGAAGAAGCAGGCTCAGATATGCAAATTATAGCTAAAATAGAAAGTAGGTCTGCTGTTAATAACATTGATGAAATTTTACAGGTAGCAGATGGCATAATGATTGCCCGGGGGGATTTAGGTGTAGAAATTCCGGCGGAAGAGGTACCTTTAGTACAAAAAAGCATTATTGCTAAATGTAATTTAATTGGTAAGCCGGTTATAACTGCAACTCAGATGTTGGATTCCATGATTAGAAACCCACGACCAACTAGGGCTGAGGCCAACGATGTTGCAAATGCTATTTTAGACGGTACTGATGCTGTAATGCTCTCTGGAGAATCAGCCAATGGTAAATATCCTGTTGAAGCAGTACAAACCATGGAAAGAATTGCAGAAAGAACAGAGGAAGCACTTGATTATGGTAAAATACATAAAAAATATGCTCCCAACATGCAAAAAACTGTTACAGATTCTATTGGTCATGCTACGGTCCATATTGCTTGGGAATTGGGGGCAGCAGCTATTATAACGCCTACTACTTCTGGTTCCACAGCCCGCATGGTTGCTAAATATCGGCCTGAAGTACCTGTCATAGCGGCTACTCATAATCTTTCTATTATGCGTAAGCTGACCTTAGTTTGGGGAGTAGTTCCTATACTTGTTCCAGAGACTGACGGGACAGACGAAATGATTAGTACGGCAGTAAATGAAGCCGTTAAGAGCAAAAATATTGCTACTGGGGATTTAGTAGTCGTAACATCGGGTATACCTGCTGGCATTACTGGAACAACGAATTTACTTAAAGTACATGTTGTAGGTGAAGCTATAGTTAAAGGGCAAGGTATAGGCAGAAAAATTGCCAGTGGTAAAGTACAGATTTGTCGCAGCGCTAAGGAAGCAATTGCTAAAATAAATATTGGTGATGTCTTGGTAACTGGGTCAACAGATAAAGAATATGTATCTGCAATGGAAAAGGCTGCTGCGGTAATAACGGAAGCTGGCGGACTTTCATCCCATGCAGCAATTGTTGGCTTAGAGTTAGGTATCCCAGTTATTGTTGGTGCTCAGGGTGCCATGCGCTTGTTAGAAGAAGGATTAATAATTACAATTGATAGTGCTTCTGGTTTAATATACAAGGGAATTACAAAAGTTTTGCAATAAAAAAGTTGCCTTATCTGGCAACTTTTTAATTATGCAAGCATATATTAAAATTTGTATTGTACTTTTTAATTACTATTTTGTCGTCTGCTAAATATGCAATTTCGGGTGATTTTGTTAGAGATTCTTGACGTTCCGGTGATCTGGCAATGGTGCTTGCAATACGCAACTGGGTAGGTTTAAGGTTATGGGCGACAATTACCGCTTTTTTATTGCCGTTAGACCCTGCATGAGCAATACCCTTCAAAGTACCCATTACTAGGACATTCCCTTCTGCGATAATTATTGCACCTGGGTTAACGTCTCCTAAAATCGTAATATGCCCCTGATAGTTTATAACTTGACCGTTTCTTACATTATGTTGAACAAGTAAACAATCTTGTTCTGCCGGAAAAGAAGCTTCTTTGAGATAGCCATTTGAATATTGTGTGCAAGAAGCATTATTGGGAGAAGAATTGTTTGTTCTACGATAGAGATTAATAGGTTTAGAATGAGGTATTAACCCATTTTGACAACAAATCTCTGCCAATTGCCTTGTTTCATCAGGTGTATAAGCATCGGGGCTGCATAATGAAAACTTAGCCCCGCTAAAAAACCCTTTTGCAGAACTAATTTTATCTTGAAGTTTCATTTTTATTTCTTCAAAACTATAACTTGGATTGACAAGAATAACTAGACCATCACGTGTGCCCTTAATGTTAATTAAGTCTTGTCCCATGAACAACACTCCCTAAAAATTATCCTAGTAAACACTATTCGATAAATTTAGACCGTTTCCTGCTATATCTTCTGAATATTTCCTTTTAAAAGGGAATTTTTAGGTTAAAATTATCCAATTTTACCTTACTTATTGTTAACCTAACATGTATACATTATATATCCGCTATTTAAGCAGGAAAAACTATGCAAGTAGTTGAATCTAAAATAAAAAAATGAAAGGAATATGGTATGATGAAAAAGTGGAGATGTACTGTGTGTAATTATATTCATTATGGGGATAAACCTCCTGCTGAATGCCCTGAATGTGGCGTAGGAGCAGAACTTTTCGAAGAAATTGTTGAAGAGTTATCTACACCTTCACTAAGCCAAGAGGAAGCTGAAGAAGCAAAACAAGCAATTTTCAAAATTTCCTATGGATTGTATATTGTAGGGTCTCCTAAAGATGGTAAAGTAAATGGCCAAGTATGCAATACTGCTTTTCAAATAACCAGTGATCCTATGCGAATGGCTTTAGGAGTAAATAAGGTAAATTTAACTGCTGAGCATATTTTAGCAAGCGGTGTATTTTCGATAAATATTTTAGGCCAAGATGGGCATTCTTTAGTCCGCCGTTTTGGATACCGTTCAGGTCGTGAATTGGATAAATTTAAGGGCATCAAGTATACTTTAGGAAAAACAGGTTCACCGCTATTAGAAAATTGTATAGGTTACTTAGAATGTAAAGTAATTAAAGATAAAATTGTTGATTGTGGAACCCACTGGTTATTCGTAGCAGATGTAATAAGTGGAAAACTTTTAAACAATGTAGAGCCTATGACTTATGAGTATTTTCGTAGAACTAAATAACAATTCCCAAAATAGGAGGTAAAATGTTGGCAAAAACATTAATAATTGCTTGCAGCCCTCGCCCTGGAGGAAACAGTGATCTGATGGCAAAATGGGCAGAAGAACAAGTGATAGCTAATAATCTTGATGTAGAAACAATTTATTTGCGTAAACTAAAATTTTCCCCTTGTATCGAATGCGATCAATGCTATCAAGATGGAAAATGCCATGTAAAAGATGACATGCAGGAGATTTATCCTAAATTAATAGAGGCCGAAAGAATAATTGTTTCAGCACCAATATTTTTCTATTCCTTTGGTGCTTTAGCAAAAGCATTTATTGACCGTGCCCAGTGCTATTGGTCTAAAAAATTTGTTTTAAAGCAACCAACAATTGCCGACGAATCTTTTCGAGCTAAAAGAAAGCTTTTTGTGTTGTTGTGCGGGGGAACAAATTTTCCAGATACTTTTAGTTATACAGAAAAAATTATTCAGAACTATTGTTTAATGCTTGAGGCAAAGTATGCAGGAGGAGCCTTTTTCCCGGCAATCGATGCGAAAGGGGATATTTTAAAGGAACCTAAATTTGCAGATAAGATTAAGAAGGAAATTAATAATTTTTTGCAAATGTAATATAGTTAAATTCTAACAGCTTTTAAAAAGTTTATGTTTAAAAGCTGTTTTTTGCGCATAATAAGCGTGATTTATTTTAAGATTTTAAAGGGAGGTAATTCCATGGGAAATAAAATAGTTGAAGGATTAGCTGCCATAACTTCCTCTACCCAAGAAGTTACAACTGATATATTAGTGCTGAACTTTACTATTGTTACAGCTTGTATTGTAGGTAACCCTCAAGAGGAAAATAAGGAATGGACTCTTATAGATACGGGTCTAGAAAATTCAGCAGATTTTATAGTGGAAAACGTAAAAAAACGTTTTGGAAAGGATATTCCACCTCAGGCAATTGTGCTTACCCATGGACATTTTGACCACGTTGGTTCTGTACTTAAACTTGCCGACTTCTGGAATGTTCCTGTCTATGCTCATGAACTAGAAATTCCCTATATCACAGGAAAAAAAGATTACCCTCTTGCTGATCCTTCAGTAGGTGGTGGTATGGTAGCTCAAATTTCACCTACTTTTCCCCATACGAGCATTAATTTAGGCCATCGTGCTGTAGCATTGCCTAGCGATGGCAGTATACCAAGTATGCCAGGCTGGAAATATATCCATACACCAGGTCATACAGAAGGACATGTTTCCTTTTTCCGGGAAGCAGATCGGGTGCTTTTAGCCGGTGATGTTTTTAGCACAGTGAAACAAGAATCCTTGCTGTCAGTCGTAACCCAAAACGAAGAAATAAGTGGACCTCCAGCATATCTTACAGTAGACTGGGAAGCAGCAGAAAACTCGGTGCGAAAATTGCAGGAATTAAATCCTGCCTTAGTGATTCCAAGTCATGGACAGCCTATGGAAGGCGAGTCATTACATCGTCACTTAGAGTTATTAGTAAATCATTTTGAGGAAATAGCTGTTCCAGAGCAAGGACGTTTTGTGGATAAAAAGTAGTTAAAGTAAAGAAAGATTAAGAATTATCACTAAAGCAAAAGAACTACTAGGATAGTAGTTCTTTTGCTTAGGGAAAATGTTTAAAATATTTATTAAATGGAGGTTGAAAGTAGCTTATTTAAACCGACAAGTTAAATATACACAAAGTTTGTTACAACTATGTTACAGTTATATTAATTTTTGTATATTGTTACTACATAATGCTATTTTTGGCATTTTTTTATTTATAAATGTCTGTACAGGAAGATTTTAAATGGTTATTAGCAAATTATATCTTTAAATCCCTTACTTAGTCCCATTGCAATCCCTATTTATAATTAATATGAAACATTTACCTATAGGAAATTATATAATTAAGATTTGTTACTACTTATGTAATAACTCTTAAGCACCCTAAATTGTAGCAGATTGGAACGGACACTGGGTAATATTTTTTCTGTTGATTATGTAAAACTTTGGCCCGATTTAGCTGATATTATGCATCTCATCATGTATTTTTTATTAGGGAATAAAATTGGACTTCAAATAACATCTGTATTATTATTGAATTATAAAGAGTAACTATTGTAGATAAGCTAGCAAAAGGAGATGGCACTTTGATTAAGGGCAATCAAGCAATTATGGAAAGCATATTTCCGGGTTGGAGGGAATTTCCTAAAAACAGCATGACTCCGGCGTTAAATATATCTGAAGATGGCAAAAAAATGGTTTCTTTTTTAATTCTAGCAAGTAAGGAATTGTTACAGGATTTTTATAATGAGCCTGAAGAATATGTCATTTTTACAACAGTGTATTTACGAAAAAATAAACAAAAAGTTGGTCAAGATTTAATTATTCGTTTTGACTTTAATTACCCAAACAATATTAGTTATTTTGAATCTGTTATCCAAGGAAATCTGGGAAATAGTCAAATCTTATTTTGTAAAGCTTTGACAGAAGTTCAGAAGCTTTATGTATTTGCTGCTGATAATCATGGCAAAGTGTTAAAGGTAAAAGAAGTGTTATGGGATTGTACCCAACATAAGGATATTTATAAATTAGTCTAATACCGTTTTTCAAGCTACCCAATTGGTTAGTTTTTTATTATAATTACTTGGTGGAGATGTAATAAATAACGTTGTAAATATTTTTGAATTTTCAGACCAATTGTTGCTATAAGGAGTTGGCAGATTTGATTTTAATGATAGATAATTATGATTCTTTTACATATAATTTGGTGCAATATTTGGAATCATTACAGGAACAGGTTATTGTCTATAGAAACGATGAAATCACATTGGAAAAGGTTGATAGTCTCAATCCAGATATGATTGTTTTATCTCCAGGCCCATGTACTCCAAATGAGGCTGGCATCTGTATAGATTTAGTAAAGCATTGCCAAGGGAAATTTCCTATCCTTGGAATATGCCTTGGTCACCAGACAATAGGACATGTTTTTGGGGGTAAGGTTATAAAAGCCGAAGTACCTGTACATGGAAAAGTTCATCCCATACGGCATACAAATTCAGGTGTCTTCGAGGGGCTGAAGAACCCCTTACAAGTTACAAGGTACCATTCCTTGGTTCTCGATCGAAGATCATTGCCAGATTGCTTTGTTATTACGGCAGAAACTGTGGATGGAGAAATTATGGGCATTAAGCATAAACAATATTTAATTGAAGGTGTGCAATTTCATCCTGAAGCAATTTTAACGGAGATGGGTTTAGAGCTTTTAAATAACTTCATAAGTCAGGCAAAAAAATGCAAATAAGCAGGTGACAACATGTTAATCAAGGAAGTAAAAACTTCTTTAAATAGTTTAGAGATGTATGCTGTTTTTAAAGATTTCCCGTATAGTTTTTTCTTGCACAGCGGAATGAACGAACAAAAATTAGGTCAATACTCTTTTATTGGTTTCGATCCATTTTTAGTTTTTAAAAGTAAAAATGATAATATTGAAATTAATAGACAGGGTAATATTACACAAGTAAAGGGCGATCCATTTGGGTATTTGCGAGAATTGCTAAGACTTTATCAGCAAAATTATGAATCTGATTTGCCTTTTATAGGTGGAGCAGTTGGCTACTTTGGGTATGACCTATGTCATCATTTAGAAAATTTACCGCGCAATGCAGTTGATGATGTTAATATACCTGATTGCTTCCTGGGTTTTTATGATGGCGTTATTATAACCGATCACATTAATAACAAAGTATTTGTAGCTTCTTTGGGGATAAAGGATTCAGCAGAGAATGTAGTAGATACAATTATTGGTTTGCTGCATCAGGCAGAGATCCAAGGTGTTAGAATTAGCGTAAGCACTAAAACTCAACCTGATTTCAAGGCTAACATGACCAAAGAACAATATATTGCTGCCATTTGTAAGATAAAGGATTATATCAAAGCCGGAGATATTTATCAGGCTAATTTTACGCAGCGATTTGAATGTGATCTAGAAGAGGGTCCCTTTGAATTATATGTTAAATTGAATGAAATAAATCCAGCACCATTTGCCAGCTTCATTGATTTTGGAGATGGACAAATTGTCAGCAGTTCTCCAGAGCGATTCATTAAAATTAAAAATAGGGTAATAGAAACCAGACCAATCAAAGGAACCTGTCCAAGAGGAAAGAGTTTGGAAGAAGATATAAGAAATAAAGAAGCACTTTTGGCCAGCGAAAAAGATAGAGCTGAACTGTTAATGATTGTGGATTTAGAAAGAAATGATCTAGGCAAGATTGCGAAAACAGGTACTGTTAAAGTAACGGAATTATTTCATTTAGAAGAATATGCAACAGTTTATCATTTGGTAGCAACCGTAGTGGCAGAATTAAAAGATGAATGCGATTTAGTTGATTGTATTCGTGCAACTTTTCCTGGTGGTTCTATAACTGGGGCACCGAAAATACGTGCTATGGAAATTATTGATGAACTAGAACCCACACAAAGAAATATCTATACTGGTTCAATTGGCTATATCGGCTTTAATGGTGATGCAGATTTAAACATTGTGATAAGAACTATTATTTGCAAAAATGGCAAAGCCTATTATCAAGTTGGCGGAGGTATTGTTTGGGATTCCGATCCAGAACTTGAGTATGAAGAAACGTTACATAAGGGCAGAGCTCTTAGGGAAGCATTAATAAAATAGTTGGAGTGCATGATATGTATATTTCTTTAAATGGAAATTTGCTTAAAAAACAACATGCAGCTATTTCACCCCTTAGTGAAAGTGTCTTATATGGTTATGGGTTATTTGAAACCATTAAAGTAAGCCAGCAGAAAATGTTTTTTTTTCCGGAACATTTCGAAAGACTAAAGGCTGGAAGCGAAGATTTAAATATTCCCTTAAAATTTTCACAAGAATTAATTTACAAATACTGTCACGAGTTGATACTGGAGAACCAACTTATAGATGGCGCCCTGAGGATAGCACATAATAGAAACGACGATGGGAGTTATTTAATTATAACTACTAGTGCAAGAACTTATTTGCCAGACGCTTATGCAAAGGGATTTAAGCTGTGTATTGCAGAGACACAAAGAAATCCAAATTCTTTGTTGGTCGGAATTAAATCAAATAATTACCTGGAAAATATTCTAATCCGTCAACAAGCCGTAAAACAGGGCTATGATGAGGCAATTTTTTTAAATGCTTTCAGGCAGGTGTGTGAAGGAACCATTTCGAATATTTTCTTTGTTAAAGACACAGTAGTCTATACGCCGGATATTAGATGTGGTCTTTTACCTGGGATTGTTAGAAGCAAAGTGATTAAGCTTGTAAAGCAATTAAATTTAGAAGTTGAACTTGGATCTTTTGAGCAAGAGATACTCTTAAATGCTGATGAAATTTTTGTAACTAATTCTTTATTAGAAATCATGCCTGTCAGCCAATTTGCTAATAAAACATTTGATTTAAATAACTATCCAATAACTAAAAATATCCGAGAAACATATGAATTACTCTATAAATGTGGATGATTATGGCTTTCTCTAACAAAAGTTGACTAATTTTAAGACTAAAAAATATGTTCATAAATTTAATTTAATTGTTTCCTAGGGTCCCGTGGTTTTAATCCGACTGGTCTAAGAGGGAACGTACGGTTTCATCTATGTGCACGGAGGGGAGTATGAGGTTGTCTAAATCTTGCATAAATGACCGTCTCCTTAGTGGTAGATATTGCCATCTACACGCAAATACAGACGTTCTCTATTATTGTGAACGGAAAAAGCTATATTCCGACTGATAGTGTAGCATATTTGCTTAATAAGAAAGCTACTTTGGAAAATGGAAAATTAATTTTAAAGAAGGCATAAGTTATGGCGGGCTAGTGCCCGCCTTTTTTATTAATCACAATGTTTGTTGCAGCAAATTAGCAAAAGTAAGATAATAAAAACTAAAAAATTGTTGTCTCTATTAAAGATACCACCTAAAACACCGTCGTTACCGTAGTTGCCCATGATATTTCCTCCTTTTATTCAAATTGTTCAAGTACTTGAACTTGATATATATTATGAAATAGTACGAGCAATTGTTAATGGGAAATGGTGACCGAGAGGCCCTTTTTTTGTTTTGTCAGCAAAATAATACTATATTAAATTGGTATATTATTAAAGGGTTTGCCTAATAAATGTCAAATATACTATTTATATAGATAGGAGGCGATATAATTGGAAATAAATACAACATTAGACCTTACATCTGCCGAGATAGAGGAAATAACTCGAATCGTTAACAAAGAGGCACAGGACAAAGGTGAAACTGTATTGTCAGTGGATGTTAGCCAAGATGGGGAAGAATTAATTATTAAACCTTATTATCGTCGGAAAATACAAAGGATTAGACGTATTACTGGTTACTTAAGTAATGAGAAAAATTTTAATGATGCAAAAATAGCGGAAGCAAGAGATAGATATTGCCATATGTAAAAACTTAAGCCCCGGGAGACCGGGGCTTTTTTATATCCTTAAATACTAAACCATCTATTATAATTGTTTTTTCTTGTAAGATTTTATTTATCTATTTAGCCAATATAACGTTATTAAAAAATTGTGCTATAAGAAAAATATGGATGATGATGGCCCGTTGGACTTGAGTACCTTTAAGCCAGAAGAAAAAATTCAATACAGAGGGGGAAATAGAACAAAATGAACTATGCACTAAATTTTATAGAAGGTGTTGTAGAACAAAGGATAGATAATATCTGTAATGGTGTTACCAACGAAGATTGGTACAAAGAGCTTCAGGATAGATTAATCTCGATAAGAAAAATACTAGAGGAAAACATGAATGGGGATAGAGAACTTCTTGATAAATATAATTTACTATGTTTGGAAATTAGTTTTAAAACTTGTATAGAGGTTTATAAAAAAGCAATCATGGATAGTAATGGTTTGGTGTCAAAATTGGTGTCAAAACAAATTTATATAAAATAAGGCTTCCAATGTTATTCTTGGAAGCCTTATTTTATATGGTGCCGAAGGTCGGGGTCGAACCGACACGGGGGGTGAGCCCCGCTGGATTTTGAGTCCAGTGCGTCTGCCAATTCCGCCACTTCGGCACAAGCTATGTTAACAACGATTATATTATCAAAAATATTTATCAATGTCAACAATTTTAATCAATAAGTGTTTTGATAAATTTTAAATCTAAACAAGGGTTTTGTCACATAGTCCCGAATTATATAAAAGTTGGGAACAAAACTAGCATATTTTTCGTCTGATACGGGTTAGTATGAGAGGGGGCCTTGGTTTGGAGCTAGATGAATCTAAATTAATAGAATTAAGTAAATCCGGCAATGCCGAGGCTTTTGAAGAATTAGCACTAAAATACGAAAAGCAAGTTTATACCATTGCCTACCGTTTTATGGGAAATTATGAAGATGCTTGTGATTTAGCACAAGAAACATTTATCAAAGCTTTTAAATCTATTAGAGGGTTCCGTGGAGATGCTTCTTTTAAAACATGGATTTTTCATATAGTTACAAATGTTTGCCGTGATGAACTTAGGAAAAGAAAAAAAAGGCAAGTTATATCTCTCGATGCACCTTTATTTACTGAAGAAGGTGAATTGTCCAGACAGGCGGAAGATTGGACGTATTCACCGGAAAGAATTTATGAAGGCAAAGAAGGCCAGGAAATTGTTCAGAAAATGTTAGATAGCTTAGCTCCAGAATATAGAGAAGTTTTAATTATGCGTGAGCTACAAAGTTTTAGTTACGATGAAATAGCCAAAAAATTAAATTGTACACTTGGAACGGTAAAATCCAGGTTAAATAGGGCTCGAAAAGCCATGAAAGATTTGGTACTAGCAAAACAGGAACTATTTTCAGAAAGTTACCGTCTAATTAGTAAGTAAGGAGGGACAAGAGATGAACTGTCGGGAAATACAAGAAATGCTATCAGCTTTTATAGATACAGAATTAACCCAATCGGAAACATTACAAGTAATGGAACATCTTAAGTTTTGCAGTAAATGCCGTCAGGAACTTTTAAACCTCCAAAAAACTATTCATTTTCTGCGAAATTCGCCAGAATTGGACCTTCCTGCTGATTTTCATTCTAATCTTAGTTGCAAGTTGAGAAAAGTAAATATGCAGAAAAAACCCCTGAATAATATTTCCAGGTATAAATTGGGGACTGCTGTAGCTGCTATTTTCTTAATAGTAGTTTCTACTCACTTTGCAGCTGCTTTAAATTACAAGGTGGAGTCGTCCTTAAGTACTGTAGAAGACGGGCAAAAACAAAAAATTCTAAGTAAACAAAATCAAGCTACAATTGAAAAAAAACCTCAGGTCCCTCCAAATAAAACGAAGGAATTAAAAATTGAAAGTGTGGAGAATGCTTCTCCTAAAAAAAGTAGGATAGAAAAGAATGGTTCCCTTTCTGAAAAGCGTCCAGTAGAAACTACTGTCAAATCTGTTATAGCTACTGCGGTATCCCCGAAAATACGTAGTGAAGATGGTACTTTTATAAATTTGAATGATCGAAATGGTTTCAATTTACAAACTCAAGAAAAATCATTATCAACAGCCATGTCCTTTATACAGGATGATGTATCAGTTGATACAGATTACCAATTACTAGTGAAGGAAATAGATTTGCACGTAAAAAATATAGATCAAGCTCGAGAAGATGTAAAAATGGCAGCTATCTCCATGGGGGGCATTATTTTAGTGCAAGATCAGAACTACCTAGAAGTTAGTTTTCCAGAAAAAAATTTAGTACGCGCTATACAAGCTATTGAAAAACATGGAGATTGTTTTAAAGAAACTAGCTCGGGCCAAAGTGCAGCGAAACAAGTGAAGCAGATAAATAAAAAACAAAATAGTCTTTACTTGGTAATAGATAAGCTTAAAGAACAGCTTGCATTTGAGGACAATCAAGAAGTAATTAAGAAAATTCAAGAGGAACTGCTAGTGAAAACAGAGGAACTAAACAAATATTATGAAAAACTAAAGACACTATCCGACCAAAATGTGATTTGCAAAATTAAGCTGGTACCTTAGTCTTGAAATTCGGTAGGCAGGAAAATGTTCCTGTATACCGAATTTTTTAATTTATGATTGAATCTATTTTTGTAAATAATAGCATTGAATAAATTAGGAGTGCAATCATGAAACCAAAAGAGAAGATACTAATTTTAGATGGAAACAGTTTAGCACATAGAGCTTTTTATGCTTTACCCCTTTTGTCAAATAGACAAGGAATATTTACCAATGCAGCTTACGGTTTTACCATGATGCTTTTAAAATTATTAAAAACTGAAAAACCCGGCTATATTGTTGTTGCCTTTGATAAAGGTAAAACCTTTAGACACGAACAATATTCCGAATATAAGGGCCGTCGAAAAGCTACTCCTCAAGAATTGCGGCCTCAGTTTATTGTAATTAGGAAAATCTTAAAGGCCCTAAACATTGCCATTGTTGAGCTAGAAGGTTTTGAGGCTGACGATTTATTAGGTACCATAGCAAACAAAGCTGAGCAGGAAAATTTAGAGAGCATTATTATAACAGGAGACCGTGATGCTTTACAGTTAGTAACTGAGCATACTAATGCTTATATTACCCGAAAAGGTATCAGTGTGCTAGAATGCTACGATAAAGAAGCCATTGTAGCTAAATATGGCATTGAACCCCCTAAATTAAGGGATGTAAAAGGTTTAATGGGCGATAATTCCGATAATATTCCTGGGATACCTGGAATTGGGGAGAAAACTGCTGTACAGTTAATCCAGGAATATGGAAGTGTCGAAAATTTACTTGCTAATGTTGAAAAAATTAAAAAACCTAAGTTAAAAGAAAATATAATAAATAATAAAGAACAAGCGCTTTTTAGTAAAAAATTAGGCACAATTGATTGTTGTGTTCCCCTTAGAGTAGATTTTAGTGACTATAGGTATGAAAAACCAGATTATCCAGCTTTACTTGAAATTTTTACAGAATTAGAGTTTAATAGCCTTTTAAAAGAAATTTTAAGTGAAATTAAGGATCAAACTCTAGATACTGCTGAATTTGAAGAAAATGACTACTTCGTCTGCATAAACACTATCTCGGAACTGAAAACTAAGTTAGCAAATGTTCCTGCGCAAAAAGTGGCTTGTTATTTTGCTTTCGATAGTAAAGACTATTTAAAAGCTAAAATAACTGCAATTGGTATGGCCTGGGGTAGTGAAAATGTATATTTAGATTTTCGCAACTTATCTTCTGAGGAAATTAACGAATATCTGAGCTGTATATTTGATCAAGAAAATAGAGAGGTAATTTGTTACGATTTAAAAGCAATTTTTGCAGCTAATAAAATTAGGGGTATTAGTTTCCAAGCATCTAGTTGGGATATATTATTGGCTGCTTATCTTTTAAATCCCTCAGCGTCCAATTATGAGCTTGAAAATTTGAGCTTGGAGTATTTGAACAAACCATTGGTACCATCAGACCAAATAGCAGAAATAGTAACAAGATCTGCCAGGTCCATCCTAAATCTTAAGGATATATTTACTGAAAAGCTGGTTGAAACTGAAATGGAGCAACTTTACTCCACAGTAGAACTGCCTTTAATAAAAATCTTGGCCAAAATGGAAATTGAGGGAGTAAAATTAGATAAAAATCAACTTTTAAAAATGGGCCAAGAAATTGGCCAAGAAATTGATTTTCTTACAGATAAAATTTATCAGTTGGCTGGAGAAGAATTCAACATTAATTCTCCAAAACAATTGGGGGTTATCTTATTTGAAAAATTAGGGCTGCCTCCTTTGAAAAAAACCAAAACTGGCTATTCAACAAACGCTGAAGTACTGGAAGAGTTAGCTGAGAGGCATGAAATAGTAGCAAATATTTTAGAATATAGGCAGCTAGTTAAATTAAAAAGTACCTATATAGATGGTTTGCTTGGGTTAATTAGTCCAAATACAGAAAGGGTTCATACAACATTTAATCAAACGGTTACCGCTACGGGAAGGTTAAGCAGTACTGAGCCTAACTTACAAAATATTCCCATTAGATTAGAAGTAGGGCGCCGTTTACGAAAAGCATTTATTCCATCTTCTCCAGAAAATGTGTTGTTAGCTGCTGATTACTCCCAAATAGAGCTGCGTGTTTTAGCCTCTATAGCGCAGGATGCAAGCTTAATCGATGCTTTTCTTAAAAATCAGGACATTCATACTAGGACTGCCAGTGAAGTTTTTGGCATTCCGATGGATGAAGTAACTAAGGATTTAAGACGTCGTGCCAAAGCAGTAAATTTTGGAATCGTTTACGGAATTAGCGATTTTGGTTTGAGTAAAGACTTAAGTATTACTAGGAAAGAAGCACAAAATTACATTGATCTTTATTTCTCTCGCTATCCTTCTGTAAAAAAATACATTGAACAAATAATTTTAGAAGCTAGGGAAAAGGGCTATGTAACTACTATTCTCAAGCGTCGACGCTATTTACCTGACATCTACAGTTCAAACCGGAACGTTCGGGCTTTTGGAGAACGGACTGCGATGAATACTCCTATTCAAGGCAGTGCAGCTGATATTATTAAATTAGCAATGCTGGAAGTTGATAAACGTCTCCAAGAAGCCCATTTAAAAACAAAAATGATCCTCCAAGTACACGATGAATTAATTTTTGATGTACCAAAAGAGGAAATGGAAGAGGTACCCTCTATCGTGCGAAGTTCTATGGAAAATGTTTATTCTTTAGATGTACCATTAAAGGTAGATATGAAATATGGCCCTAATTGGTATGATATGACAGAATTATAGTGTAAGGGTGAAAAAGTATGCCAGAACTTCCTGAAGTAGAAACTGTACGTAGAAGTTTAGAAAAAAGGCTATTAGGTAGGAAAATTAAGAAGGTTAATATATTTATGCCTAAGCTAATTAAAATTCCTGGTCCAGAGGACTTTGAAAGGGGGTTAGAAGGAGCCCGAATAGATGCTTTGAAACGTCGAGGAAAATACTTGCTTATTTGCCTTTCTACGGGTTTTATTTGGGTAACTCATCTTAGAATGACAGGTCAGTTAATTTATTCCAGACCCAACGATGAGGTGCAAAAACATACTCATTTAATATTTGAATTAGATAATGGAGACCAACTGCGCTATGTAGATATTAGGCGTTTCGGTACAATATACCTACTAAAACCGGAGGAATTCTCTTTAGTCAAAGGTTTAAGAGAGTTAGGCCCAGAACCTTTAGGTGATGACTTTTCTTTTGAAAAATTTAGTAACGAATTAAAAAACAAAAAGGGAAAGCTTAAACAACTCCTTTTAGATCAGAGATTTATTGCTGGAATAGGCAATATTTACGCTGACGAAATTTTATTTGATGCAGGTTTGCAACCTGAAAGATTGGCTAATACATTAAATGATGATGAGCTTCAAAAGCTTTATAGAAGTATTAGAAGTGTACTTCAGCTAGGCATTGCTAATCGAGGTACGTCTATGCGAAACTATGTTGATGGTGATGGCAGAACGGGGGATTTTCAAAAGCTGTTAAAAGTATATGGAAAAGGGGGGCAGCCTTGCCCCAAGTGTGGGCGTATTTTGCTTAAACAGCGGGTAGGGGGAAGAAGTTCCTGCTACTGTAAACATTGCCAAAAGTAGTGCCCTAAAGAAAGATTTTTCGATGTAACGATGCAAACCTCCTTGACATATTGTGTTAGTAGCTTAAGCACTTGATGTACAGGGAGGGCAAAAAATATGGGTATTATTCATGCGATGATTTTTGCTTTAGCAGTGAGCTTAGACGGTTTTGGGGTAGGAATTTCCTATGGAATTCGCAGAATTAAAGTACCTTGGTATTCATTATTAATTATCTGTTTAACGTCCACCTTGGCAATTACAATATCTATGCTCTTTGGAAATATGCTAGCACAAATTATTTCGACGGAACTTGCCGAGAAAATCGGGTCTTTTATTATGGTAGCTGTAGGAATATGGATTTTAATTGAGTCTATTGAAAATATTTATCGAGAAAAAAACTCTTTAGCAGGTAAACAGGAAAAATTAAAGCAAGCAGAGAAATCTATCATGAGAATTAAAATTCCAATGTTTGGTGTTGTAATTCAAATTTTACGAGAGCCAATCCAGGCTGACTTTGACAATTCAGGAGTGATAGGTTTAGGGGAAGCTTGTGTTTTAGGTTTAGCCTTAGCTATGGATGCTTTAGGAGCAGGTTTTGGCGCAGCTGTAGCAGGTTACCAGTTTTTCTTAGTACCATTATTCGTTGGTCTTTTTAAATTGATTTTAGTGCCAACAGGTTTATATCTTGGGAAAAAATGGGGTAAAAACAGTTTCGGAGAAAAAGGAGCTCTTTTACCTGGCTTGATATTGATAATTTTAGGATTAAGTCGTATTTAATTAGGAGTGAATACAGTGCTAGTAATTGGATTAACAGGCGGAATTGCTAGCGGCAAAAGTACTGTTGCCAAAAAATTAGAAAGCTTAGGAGCGAAATTAACTGACGCTGATCAAATTTCCAGGGAAATAGTAAGAAAGGGTCAACCTGCTTGGCAGGAAATTATAAGATATTTTGGAGAAAATATTTTACTGGATTCTGGTGAAATCAATCGTAAGGCTCTGGCAAATATTATTTTTAGTGACTTAGAAGCTAGAGCCTTTTTAAATAGTATCACACATTACCGGATAAAACAAATAGCTAGGGAGCAGATTGATACATATAGACGGGAAAAAAAGGTTAAATTAATTGTTTTAGATGCGGCTCTTTTAATAGAAACAGGTTTGAATCAGGAAGTAGAACAGATTTGGCTGGCTGCCTGCAGTCAAGAAACTCAAATAAAAAGGCTCATGGCCCGTGATAATCTTAATTATGGACAAGCAATAGCACGAATTAAGTCCCAAATGCCTTTAAAAGAAAAATTAGACTATGCTGATATTATTATAAATACTGAAGGAACTATAGAGTATACTTTAGAACAGGTAGAGAATCTTTGGGCTAAGTATGTGGCTAAATGATTAATTATAATTGGGGAAATAAATTGGAGTGGTTAAATGGTTTTTGTATTAAGAAGGAAAAAATTATTGATTCTATTTGTTTTATTCTTATTAGCTGTTTTTAGTTTCATTATTTTACCTTGGGTTTGGAAGGTTTTTTATCCTTTTCCTTATCAAAATACTATTGTAGATTCTGCCCAAAGGTCTAATTTAAGCCCTAACTTAGTTTTAGCAGTGATTAGGGTAGAAAGTAAGTTTAGGGCTGATGCCAAATCACCTCGAGGAGCATGTGGTTTAATGCAATTAATGCCAGAAACAGCTAAATGGGTAACAAAAAAAATGGGGATTAGCTATGCTGAGGAGAAACTATTTGATCCAGAATTTAATATTAAAGTAGGCAGCTGGTACTTAGCATATCTAATTTCTGAGTTTAATGGAAATGTGCCAGCAGCCTTGGCTGCTTATAATGGTGGTCGCGGCAATGTAAGACAATGGCTTGATAAGGGGATATGGTTAGGATCAACTGAAGATATAGATAAAATACCTTTTAAGGAAACCCGTCAATTCATCGAAAGAGTATTACATGATTATAATGTCTATTCCTGTTTATATTAAGCAAATTTTTAAAAAAATAAGGCTATACCCTTTGTAAACTGTTAATATATAATTCAGAAGGATTCTAAGTATATTTTGAAGAGGTGAAGCCAGTGTCAGAAATAAATAATTTAAAAAAAGTAGATGAGCTAGAAATTTCTCCAAAACGGCTTTTTTATTCGGCCCAGCACCAGGAAATACTGGATGGTGCTACCACAGATATTTATTTTGTACGTACATATGAAATACTGCAAAAGTTAAATAAAGATGATACCAAGGTAGTAGCTGAAATCTTCGCTCGTAAAAATGGTGTGTTAGCAGGAGTAAACGAAGTTCTCAATTTGCTTCAAGATAAGGATGTTGAGATTTGGTCCTTGCCGGAAGGAGCTGCCTTTTCCTCCAAAGAAGTAGTTATGCGCATTAAAGGTGCATATAATCAATTTGGACTCTATGAAACTGTTTTATTAGGTATGTTGGCTAGTTCCAGCGGCTGGGCTACTGCTGCTAAAATAATTAAAGAGGCTTGCGGGGATAAGCCCATGTTTTGCTTCGGAGCAAGACATGTACATCCAGCAGTGGCTCCCGTAATGGAAAGGGCAGCCATAGTAGGAGGAGCAGATGGTGCTAGCTGTATCCTAGGGGCTAAATTAGCAGGTCTAAACCCTTCGGGAACAGTCCCACACGCTATTTTTCTCATTGTAGGTGATACTGTTGAAGTTGCTAAGGCCTATGAACAGTATATGCCTAAAGATGCTAAGCGTTTAATGCTAATTGATACTTTTAAAGACGAAGCCGAAGAAGCCTTGCGCTTGTCCAATGCTTTAGGACCAGTCTTAGATGGCATAAGACTAGATACACCAAGTGAACGAGGTGGAGTGACTCCTGAATTGGTTAGGGAAATTAGGTTTAGATTAGACCAAGCAGGACATAAGAGAGTACAAATTTTTGTTTCTGGGGGTCTTTATCCCGAAAAAATTGCTTTATTAGCTCAGGCAGGTGCAGATGCTTTTGGAGTTGGTAGCTTTATTTCGGCAGCTTCACCGATTGATATGACAATGGATTTGAAAGAAGTTGATGGACAGCCTATAGCAAAGAGGGGGAGATTACCAGGATTAATACTTTCTCCTCGCTTACAAAGAATGAAGTGACTATTTGCCTGGTTAGCCAGGCATATATATGAGGGGATTATTTTGAATAAAGTTGATAAATTTTTACAGCTTATTTGTCTTCTATTAGTTTCTATAATGCTTTTTGGCTGTTTTTCTAATGACAAGGCCATAGAAGAAAAAATGTTGGAACAGAAAAATATTATTAATAATGGGTTGGCTATAAATTTGCCCACAGATCTAAGCAGTTTAGATCCTGTTCAGTTGGATACTCCATGGGATATAGAATTAGCTAGCACTATCTACGAAGGTTTAGTCAAATACGATTTAGATACTGAGAAAGTTGTCCCTGCTTTGGCAGCTAGTTGGAAGATTTCCCCTGATGGCAAGACATTTACCTTTTCACTACGGAAAAACGCAAGATTTCATACGGGGAAAAAAGTTACAGCAGGCGATGTTAAGTTTTCTTGGGAAAGAGCTCTAAGCCTTAATAATTCAGAGATCAATCAAATCTTTGGAAAAATAGATGGAGCCATGGAATTTGCCCAAGGAAAAGGTACGGAAGTTTCAGGCATAAAAGTTGTCAATGATAGAGTTCTTCAGGTAGATTTAAATGCAGCGGACGAAAGTTTTTTATTAAAACTAACCCACCTAGCCGCTAGTATTGTTAACAAAGATTTGGTTGCAGAGCAGGGAAATTTATATGGCAAACCTGAGGCCGGAGAAAAGCTAAAAATAGCTGGTACGGGACCTTATCGTTTAGTAGAATGGGTTCTGGGGCAAAGCATTACTTTAGAATCATCACCCTATTACCCTGAAAAACCATCTATGCCGCGTTTAACATTTAAGTTTGAACCGGAAAAAGACATTGCTTTATCTGAACTGGAGCGTGGTGACATTCAGATCTTGCAATCAGAAGAAATTATTCCGGAGCTGTTTTTAAGGAAAGATCCAGAATTAAAAAAATTAGAGAAGAAAGAACCAAGATCCGAAATAATTTTTTTAGGCTTTAATACTTTAGAATCGCCTTTTGATGATCCCAATTTTCGTCAAGCTATCAACAATGCTTTAAATAGAAATGAAATAGCAAAGCTAGGAAATTATTTGCCTGCGCAGGGTTTGCTTCCTCGGGTATTATTAGACGGTATGAAACCCTTAGAACCCTATAAATACGATGCACAGAAAAGTAAAAAATATTTTTCTGAACTAACAAAAAAGGCAAAAAACCCGAAAGCATTAAACCTTTATTTTTGTAATATTGGGAAAAATGAACAGATCGCAGTAACTATAAAAAAGCAGCTACAGAAAGCGGGCTTAGAGCTTAGAACCCAACCAATAGCTTCTTTGGAAGAATTAAGAAGAGGGATCGAACAAAATAGAATAGATTTTTACTTAGATTCATTTTTCCTACAAATTCCGGATCCAGAAGTTTTTTATAGGTCCATGTTTTTGAGCAGTAGTCCAGATAATTTAACTCATTATAACAATATAAATTTTGATGAATTGTTAAGCTTTATACAAACACAAAAAATAGGCAGCAAGGAAAGGAACGATGCTTTGATTCAAGCTGAGAAAAATATTATGGAGGATGCTACAATTATAACGATTTTAGAAGGTGCTAATTACGCTATTTTTGGCGCAAATATTGCTAAACCCGAGTTAAATCCCTTTAAAGTAATTTCTTTAGAGAATGTTTCTTTTCAAGGAATTGAGTAGTAACTAGAAAAATTAGCAAAAAATTAGCAAAAAATGAATATCCTACTAACTAAAATATAATACTATACTTACGCTACTGTAACAAAAAAAGGCGGGAGCTAAGTTGGTAGATTTTCGATTTCATATTACGACCTTGGTAGCAATTTTTTTGGCCTTGGGTGTGGGTATTTTTATTGGCAGCACCATAGTTGGTGATGATGCTTTACTTAATGAACAAAAAGCAATTACAGATCGCTTGGAACAGGATTTTATTTTATTACGTGAACAAAATCGGTTATCACAAAAAGAAATATTAGCTTTTAAAAATTCTAATGATAACTACCAGCAATTCGCTAATGCGGTGTTGCCCCTCTTAGTAAAAAATAAACTTTTAGGCTTGAATATCGCTTTTATCGTTACAAATAATAATGTTGCAACTGATAGCTTAAAGAAAAGTTTTGAGCTATCCGGCGCTAATTTAGTTTCTATTACCAGGATCGATAGCAGCTTTAATTTTACTGACCAAAACATGAAGACGTTCTTAATTAACAAATTGGATTTATCAAAAGTTCGCACAAGTGCGGACTTTGCTGCTAAAATAAGTCTTAAAGTAGCTGAAGGGGTTTTGAATGGCTTTGATCCCCTAATACTTAAAACTCTAGAAGAAGTAAATTATGCAACTACGGAGTTATTTAAGAATGTTAAACCAGATATAGCCATAATCTTTGGTGGAAGTCAAGGTCCTAAAGAAAATACTGTGAGTGTTATTGACTTACCGATGATTAATTATTTTTTGAAACAAGGGTTGGAGGTAGTCGGAACTGAGCCAAGTCAGGTAACTTTCTCTTACATGGGCTTATATCAAAGTAAAAAAATTATAACAGTAGATAATGTTGATAGTGCAATTGGTCAAATTGCTTTAATATTAGCCATAAATGGCTCTCCTGGAAATTATGGCATAAAAACAACTGCAGATAGACTGTTGCCCTTGTTAGATTATGAAGTGCACTGCGTAAATTAAGCTATTATATTTGGGGCCAATTAAAATTACTTGCCTTAATAGTATTTTATATGGTATAATAATATCGTTCCCTGGAAGCAGTGCTTTTGCGGAAGTGCTGGAACTGGCAGACAGGCACGTTTGAGGGGCGTGTGTAGAAATACGTATGGGTTCAAGTCCCATCTTCCGCACCAAAAAAAACTACTGATATTATCGGTAGTTTTTTTTAGTTTGCCCGGCATATTTGCTGAGCCGATGGGCTGAAAGAAACCCTATCGCCTAACCGGCAGGAAGATAACTCGTAAGCAAGGGCGTCACCGGTAACTGTGGGGTTTGCAGGAAGCCGAAGGGGGAAACTTGGAACATAGCGCAAGCAAACCGAGGTTGGCTAGTCAGGCGAGTAACCCTGTAAAAAGCGGGAAAGCCCAAAAGCCGGTAACAGACCGGAGGATAAAACCGGGAGGACACTGCACCAAGTTGTAGTGAGGCATGAAAGTCCAAAGCTTTTATGTAATGCGAAGGGGCGAAGATAAATCAAAGAATCTGACTGCAGATATAAATATTTATGCAAAGAGAAGATAACCGAGGCTGAAATTGCATAGGCAGGATATAAAGGTCAGTTCGAGAAAATATCTATGACAACCCGGCGTAACTCCGCAAGCCCATTCAAAAGTATGGCCTTACCAAACAGTTGGTTTAAGGAATAGGGTTAATTGATTTGGAAACATACAATGTCGGCGTTTTGTCTCCCTTCTGCGAGAAGTGACTGAAGTTTATCAGGAGCCGGATACGAGGCCCGTACGTACGGTTCTGTGAGAAGGATAAAGCCCAAGCAAGTTACTTCGGCTTTACCTTACTTGATTAGAAAGAATTATTATAAAGGAGGCCTGAATATGTTTGCTAATTACCAGGAACTAAGTGCATGCTTAATTAAGCAAAATTATTTTATTAATGATAATGCGGCCTTAATTTTATTTTTAGCATATAAAATGAATAAACCTTTACTAATCGAAGGACCTGCAGGTGTAGGTAAAACAGAACTTGCTAAGGTACTTGCCGAAGTTACAGGAAGCACTTTAATTAGGTTGCAATGCTATGAAGGTTTAGATGAAGGAAGAGCATTATACGAGTGGAATTATCAAATGCAGTTATTGTATCTGGAGGCTAGAAGGCAAAATTTAGATTGGGATAAACTTAAAGAAGATATTTATACTGAAGAATATATTTTACCACGTCCTTTGCTGAAGGCGTTGCGATGCAATGAACCTGTGGTGCTTTTAATTGATGAGTTAGACAAAAGTGACGAAGAATTTGAAAGTTTTTTGTTAGAATTGTTAGCAGAATTTCAAATATCTATTCCAGAGCTAGGTACAATTAAAGCAAAAAATAAGCCAACTGTTATTGTAACCAGCAACAACAGTAGAGAATTTTCAGAGGCTTTAAAACGTAGGTGCTTTTATTTGTATTTAGATTATCCAGATTTAGAAAGAGAAATGACTATTATCCGTTCCAAACTTCCAGGTATATCTGAAAAACTTGCTACTCAGGTGACGACTTTTGTGCAAAATTTACGATACTTTGATCTAAAAAAAAGGCCTAGTATTGTTGAAACAATTGATTTTGCTCAAGCACTGTTAATTTTAAATTCAAAAGAAATGCAGGTGGATGAAGTAAAAAAAGCACTGACTATCTTACTTAAATATCAAGAAGACGTAAGTAAAATAGTACCTAAGTTGGAGCAAATTTTAAGCAAATGTCTGGAAAAACCGAGGTAAAAAAGATGGTAAAATCCATTGTTTCTTTTGCTCGTTATTTAAGAAAAGCCGGATTTAGTATTTCAACAATTGAAATTATGGACTGTATCGAAGCGCTTTCCCTTGTGGAGTTTGATGTTAAAGTATTTGAACAAGTATTAAGGTGCAGCTTTGTCAAAAGCCAAGAAGAAGCTGATTTATTTCATAAACTCTTTACAGTTTATTTTCATTTAATGAAATATAGTTTACCTGAGCAAACTAATGGGCAAATTAAATCCCCTCTTGACAATCTAACACCATCTGAAAAAAGAGCTTCAAATACTGATGGCAGGGGTGTTGGGCAGAGTGGTATTGGTGGGCCCAGTTTACTGCAAGCTTTTCTAAATAAAGATTATGGATTAATTAGAAAAATAATTACAGCGCAAATTAGTCTTCTAGATTTGAATAATAGTGAGGTTGTTCCTCAAACAATAGCAGATTACTTGAGGCAAATACAACTTAATTTAGATTGGTTTATGCTAGAAAATCAACTGCTAAAGCAGAGTCAGGAAGATACTAGGAAAAAAGAATACTATAATGACTTATTAAAAAAAGTTAAGCTGCAAATAGAGACTGAGCTAATTAAACATTTAAGTGAGAAATTAGATGCTGATTTTTTAACAGCTTATGCTGAGGCCTCAAATTATAAAAATACTGAGTTCGGGAAATTGTCTCAGGAGCAATATGCATTAATTCAGAAACAAATTATTAAATTAGGTAAAAGGTTAGCTATTAAGGACGGTAGAAGAAGTAAGGATGCTCGCCAAGGAGATTTTAGTTTTAAATCTACTATACGTAAGGCTTTTAGTACCGGAGGTAAAGTACTAAAAATTGTCAACAGAAAAAGAAAGCCGGGAAAGCCAGAATTATTGGTTCTATGTGATGTTTCAAACTCCGTAGCTCAATTTAGTCAATTCTTTTTGTTACTGGTTTTTGCTGTGCAAAAACGTTTCAGTGCTGTCCATACTTTGATATTTGTCGATCGTTTAGAAGATATAACAAATTTTATCTTGAGAAATGATTTTACTGAAGTAGCTAACAAGGCTCTTTTTAATACAAAAATATCCGCATCAGGTTTTTCTGATTTTGGTAGGGTTTTTAATGATATTAGTACTGATTACGTTAATTTGTTAAAACATAATACTACAGTAATAATCCTAGGGGATGCAAAAAATAATTGGAGAGAACCAAAAGTGGAGGCGCTAAAATTTATTGCTGATAAATGTGCTAAAGTTTATTGGCTTAATCCAAAGGATCAGTCCAGTTGGTATCAGGAGGACAGTATCTTAGAATTATATGAACCTTACGTTAACAAGGTATATCAATGTTCTAATTTAAAACAATTATATACTATTGCAAATAAAATTCTATAATTACATTACAAGGGAAAATGAGTTTTACTTATGAACTAATGGGCAAAATATGTATTGATTAGCTGAAAGGAAGTGGCAAATCTGTATTACCATATTGAGGTTTGGGGCTGCCAAATGAATGAACATGATGCGGAAGTTTTAGGCGGTATATTAGAACAAATTGGTTATCAAAAGACCGAAAATATTGAAAAGGCCGATTTAATTATTTTATATACTTGTTGTGTACGGGAAAAGGCTGAACAAAAAGTTTTTGCAAGATTAGGTAATTTAAAAAAATATAAGTATCAGAACCCTAACATGTTAATAGCTGTAGGAGGATGCATGGCACAGCAACCTGAAATGGGAACTTTGATTAAAAGGCGGGCACCTCATATTGATATTGTGTTTGGAACACATAATATTCATCGTTTACCTGAACTGCTTAAGGAAGCAGTTGATTCCGGGACAACTTTAATTGAAGTTTGGGATAAAGAACAGGGCATTATTGAAAATTTACCTTCTAAGAGAGCGGATCAACTAAAAGCCTATGTAACTATTATGTATGGCTGTAATAACTTTTGCAGTTATTGTATTGTTCCTTACGTCAGAGGAAGAGAAAGAAGTAGGGAGCCCCAAGAAATTATAAAGGAAATAAAAGACTTAGCAGAACAAGGTTTTAAGGAAGTTATTCTTTTAGGCCAAAATGTAAATTCCTACGGAAAAGATTTAAAAGAAGCAATTGATTTTGCAGACTTATTAATGGAAATTGATAAACTGTCAGGGCTAGAACGAATTAGATATATGACCTCTCACCCTAGAGATTTTACAGCTAAATTAGTTACTACAATTAAAAATTCATTAAAAGTGTGCGAACACTTTCACCTTCCAATTCAAGCAGGCAGCAATGAAATCTTAAAGCGTATGCACCGGGGTTATACAAAAGAAAAATATTTAGAATTGGTAAGCAAAATCCGCCAGCAAATACCCCAAGCGGTAATAACTACAGATATTATTGTTGGTTTCCCCGGAGAAACAGAAGAAGATTTTAATGAGACACTGGATGTTATTAGGAAAGCTAGGTTTGATCAAGCTTATACTTTCATCTACTCTCCACGGAAGGGAACACCAGCGGCAGATCTACCTAATCAGATTTCATCTGAAGTTAAAAAAGAACGTTTTCAAAGATTGCTTGATTTGCAAAATGAAATAAGCTGGGAAATAAATCAACAAATGCTAGGTAAAATTGAAAATGTGTTAGTAGAAGGAACAAGTAAAACAGACTCAAGTAAGCTATCCGGTCGGACAAGGGGTAATAAAATTGTTATAATGGAAGGAAGAGAAGATTTTATTGGAAAAATTGTAGATGTAGAAATAACAGAAGCTCAAACTTGGTCTTTGTTAGGTAAAATTGTTTCTTTTAAGGGAAATATCTAATTTACAAAGCTATTAATGTGAGGTCATATTTATTATGAGCGGTAATGTAACTCCAATGATGCGCCAGTATCTTAAAATAAAACAAAACTATCTAGATTCTATTTTGTTTTTTCGTCTTGGAGATTTTTATGAAATGTTTTTTGAAGATGCTTTAACAGCTTCAAAAGAACTGGAAATAACCTTAACTTCTCGTGAAGGTGGAGAAGAACGTGTCCCTATGTGTGGAATACCTTATCATGCGGCAGATGGTTATATTGCTCGTTTAGTAAATAGGGGTTATAAAGTAGCAATTTGTGAACAGGTTGAAGATCCTAAATCTGCAAAGGGTATTGTTAAAAGAGAGGTTATTCGTGTTATTACTCCTGGTACAATTGTTGATGAAAAAGTATTATCTGAAAAACAAAATAATTATTTAGTTGCTTTGGCTGCTGAGCAAGACGTTTATAGTTTAGCTTACATAGATATCTCAACTGGGGAATTTAAAGTTACATATGTTGAAGAAAAGAGTGGAATGTATTTACTAATAGATGAACTAGTACGTCTTAAGCCTGCTGAAATTTTATTTAGTTTAGATACAAAAAATGAACAATTATTTGAACTTAAAATCAACCAATTACTCAATTGTTCCTATCATGCATATCCTCTAAGGGGCAAAGAAGGCAGTGAAATTTTAATAAACCATTTTGGTGCTAGGGAATTTAGTAGTTTTTGCTTTGCCAGAATACCTGCAGCTGTTAAAGCTGCCGGGATGATTATGCAGTATTTAAAAGAAACTCAGAAGATTGCCCTACAGCACATCATTAATCTAAATTTTTATCAAGTAGATTCTTTTATGGTAATTGACTTATCAACTAGGAATAACCTTGAATTAACAGTCCATTCTAGAAATAAAACAAAAAATGGCTCATTACTGCAAATTCTTGATGAGACAGTGACTGCTATGGGAGGACGAAAGCTAAAACAGTGGTTGGAGCAGCCTTTACTTGATTTGGCAACTATCCAGCTTAGGTTAGATATGACCGAGGAATTGGTTGAAAAATATATTTTACGTTCTGAAGTTAGGACCCATTTAAAAAAAGTGTATGATGTGGAAAGATTATTAGGTAAAGTTGCTTACGGTACAGCCAATGCAAGAGATATATTAGCCTTAAAAAATTCTTTACTAATTTTAAAACCAATAAAAGAAAAGTTACAACAGGCCACATCTCCAGGCCTAAATAAGATATGTGCAAATATAGAACTATTGCCGGAACTAGTAGAATTGCTGGATGCTGCTATCATTGATGACCCCCCTATTGTGTTGAAAGAGGGAGGAATAATCAAAACTGGATATAATCTTGAGGTAGATCGGCTTAGGGAGGCTACCCGTGACGGGAGAACATGGATAGCAAATTTAGAACAAGAAGAAAAGGAACGTACGGGCATTAAATCTCTTAAAGTTGGCTATAATAAAGTTTTTGGTTATTATATTGAGGTAACAAAGTCTAATCTAGCCAGCGTCCCGGCAGATTTTATACGCAAGCAAACTTTAGCTAATGTGGAACGATATATTACCCCTAAACTTAAAGAATTAGAAGAGCTGGTCTTACATGCTGAAGAACGAGCGGCGGCTTTAGAATATGAGCTGTTTTTAGAAATAAGACAGGAAGTAACTAAATATACGGCAAAACTTCAAAAACTAGCACAAGTTATTGCTGAATTAGATGTTATATGTAGTTTTGCTGAAATAGCAGTTCAAAACAATTATACTAAACCAATTGTTGACCAATCTTGTACCATAGAATTAACCGAAGCCAGACATCCAGTAGTAGAAAAACTATGTCTCGATACTGGTTTTGTACCCAATGATTGTTACCTAGATACAAAGGAAAACCAACTGGCAATTATTACTGGACCCAATATGGCAGGTAAATCAACGTATATCCGAATGATAGCCTTATTAACAATAATGGCTCAAATTGGGTGCTTTATTCCAGCCAAAAAAGCTAAGATTGGTATAGTAGACAGGGTTTTTGCGCGTATCGGAGCTTCTGATGATTTAGCAAGGGGACAGAGTACTTTCATGGTTGAAATGAATGAGGTTGCTAATATTCTAACTAAAGCTTCAAAGCAGAGTTTAATAATTTTAGATGAAGTTGGCAGAGGAACTAGTACTTTGGATGGCTTAAGTATTGCCTGGGCTATTAATGAGTACATTCTAGATAAACTAAAGGCACGAACTTTATTTGCAACTCATTATCATGAATTAATAAGCTTGGCTGATTCTTATTCAGGTGTAAAAAATTATAGTATGGCAGTTAAGGAATATGATGATACTGTTATTTTTTTACGACAAGTTGTTCCAGGGGGATCAGATCGTAGTTATGGTATTCATGTTGCAAAACTCGCTGGAGTCCCTCAAGAAATTATTGCTAGAGCTCAGGAAAAGTTATTGGAATTTGAAAAAGAAAATTATATTGGAGAATTTTTAGAGGAAGCTGCTCCAACCGTGGAAAAAAAGTATATTAAAGAGCAAAATGTTTACCAGGAAATTGTTGCAGCAATTAAAAATTTAGATGTGAATTATTTAACTCCCCTGGATGCTTTAAATTTTTTGAATGCTATTAAAAATAAACTTAAGAAATGTGAAATGGAAGAATAACAGTGAAAGCAAAAATACAAATACTTGAACCTTATATTGCTGAAAAAATAGCGGCTGGAGAGGTTGTCGAGAGACCTGCTTCAGTAGTTAAAGAATTAGTGGAAAATTCTCTAGATGCTGGCAGTACCAAAATTATTATTGAAATTGGCCAAAGCGGACTAGAATATATAAAAGTTACTGATGATGGAGAAGGTATGGACAAGGAAGATGCCCAACTAGCTTTTATTCGCTACGCCACCAGTAAAATTAAATCAATGGCGGATTTAAGCCAAATAAGTACCTTGGGATTTCGTGGAGAAGGTTTGCCAAGTATTGCTGCAGTTAGCAAAGTAACTCTTTTTAGCAGAAGGGCGGACAATATTGAGGGTTTTAAAATTTATCTAGAGGGAGGTATTTTTAAGGCCAAAGAGCCTTGCGGTTGTCCTAAAGGAACTATCATTAATGTAGAAAATTTATTTTATAATACTCCTGCAAGAAAAAAATTTTTAAAGTCCCATTTAAAAGAAACGGGCTTAGTCGCAGATATAGTTAACCGCTTAGCTTTGGCTAATCCCCAAGTAGCTTTTAAACTCGTAAGTGACGAAAGAATAATCTTCCAAACAAGTGGTAATAATAACCTTTTAGATACAATTGCACAAATTCACAATATTGAACTGGCAAAGCATCTACTAAAGGTTAAATATGACTCTACAGAGTTAAGTATCCAAGGCTACATAGGTCAAAGTTTTCAGCACCGAGCCAACCGAGATTTGCAAACATTTTTTCTAAATAACCGGTATATACATCACTCTAAGCTGAGTAGAGCCTTGGAAGCAAGCTATCAAGGCGCTCTCCCAGTAAAGCGACATCCAATTTGTGTAATAAATATTTCAGTCCCATTCGAATTAGTTGATGTTAATGTGCATCCTACAAAACTAGAAGTAAGAATTAGCAATGAGGAAAAATTATTAGATACTTTTTCCACTATCGTCAAAGAAACACTGCAAAACAAAAGTAGCATGCCTACGTTTAATTCTGTCAAGGAAAGTCAACCTCTAATTATAAAGGAAGAACAAAAAGAACCTGTATCTTTTCAAGTCGATAAAGAAATATGTAAAGAAGAAGTCGCAGTCGCTTCATATTTAAATGTTGCAACATTACCTGCAACCCAGGATGATAATACTAGTGCTGCCAAATTTGTGGTAACCACAGAAGAAACTTTAGAACTAAAAGCCAAACAAGAGAAATTACCTATTCTTAATCCCATTGGTCAATTATTTAATTCTTATATTTTGGCTGAAGGGGAAGAAGGATTATACATTCTAGACCAACATGCGGCTCATGAGCGAATTATGTACGAAGAGTTAACACGTAAATATGCTTCGAAAGAAATAGCTAGTCAGATGCTAGCTATACCAATTACCTTGGAACTATCTTATTCTGAGGCTACTAAATTAATTGAAAATATTTTTTATTTTACTGCTTATGGTATTATAATTGAACATTTTGGTGGTTGTTCTTTTCAAATAAGAGGTCTTCCCTTAGGCTTTTCGCCTCAAGATGGGGAAGAAATAGTTTCAACTCTTTTGACAGAAATGGGTGGAAGTAGTTTAAATCCAATATTAGCCAAGGATAAATTAATTAAGTTATTAGCTTGTAAGAAGGCAGCGAAGGCAAATCAAAAACTAGCTCTTCCCGAAATAAATCATCTTTTACAGCAACTTAACCAAGCGGATTACCCTTTTACATGCCCTCACGGAAGACCTACAATTATATGTCTAAATAAAGCAGAGTTATTAAAAAAATTCTTACGTACATAGAAAGGTATTCAATGTTAAACTTAGGAGCAATTATCGGCCCCACGGCAGTGGGAAAAAGTAAAATCGCAGTTGAAGTTGCAGGTAAGATAAACGCGGAAATAATTTCAGCTGATTCTGTTCAGATTTACAAAGGATTTGATATTGGTTCAGCAAAAATAATGCAATCTGAATGCTATTCTAGCGATGGTAAGTATATAAAACATTACATGTTGGATGTGGTTGAACCAGATGTTGATTATAGTGTTGCAGATTATCAAAAGGAAGTACAAAATTTAATTCCCCAGATTTGTAATAAGGGCAAGTATCCCATCCTTGTAGGTGGAACAGGATTATATGTCCAAGCTGTAATTGATCCATATTACTTTCATGAAACAGCAATTAATTGGGACTACCGTACGCAGTTGTTCCGAGAAGCTCAGGAAAAAGGAAATACATTTGTACATGCTAAACTTGCTCAGGTAGATCCTCTTACGGCTAAACGATTACACCCCAACGATTTACGTAGAGTGATTCGTGCTTTAGAAATCTTAAAAGTAACTGGACATCCTATTTGGGCGCAACATTATGTGGGAAAAAAGGAAAGTAATTATAATTTAGCAATGGTAGGTTTGGAGTTGCCAAGGGAAATATTGTATAATCGAATTGAAAAACGGGTAGATATGATGATTGAGCAGGGACTTGTACAAGAGGTTAGAAACTTAATTGACTCTGGTTTTAGCCCTTCTTTAAAATCAATGCAAAGTTTAGGGTATAAACAAATATGTACATATTTAGCAGGTGAAATATCTTTGGATGAAGCAATAAGATTAATAAAAAGAGATACAAGGAGGTATGCTAAAAGACAGCTAACCTGGTTTAAGAGAGATAAAAGAATCAAATGGTTTATGGCTGATGAGAAATCAAAAGTTAACCGGATAATAGAGGAAGTTATTAAAGAATTTGGCAGGACAATTAATAATTAAGTAGAATAAAAGCATAAAGAGAATAATATTGCGGAGGGGACAAGATGACAAAATCACAAATTAATTTACAAGATGCTTTTTTAAATCAAGTTAGGAAGGAAAGTATTCTTGTAACAATTTATTTAGTAAATGGGTTTCAATTAAAAGGTATAGTTAAGGGCTTTGATAATTTTATAGTTATTCTTGAATCTGACGGCAAGCAACAAATGATTTATAAACATACTATCTCTACTATTTTACCTACTAGAGCAGTTAATTTAAATAGTGAAGCCAAAAACATTTAATATAAAAATCGAGTAAGGTAAAGCCGAAGTAGGGAGTATGCATAATTTCGTGTAAATGGTTTTTCACAGTTTAAAATTTTAATATAAAATATTCCGGCCATATTTCTACACCTAGTTTTATATTACGACAATAGGTTAGACTATAACCGGCTCTTATTCACTGGGAGGATAGGGCGATGTTGGAGAACAACCCAAGCGTCCGGTGAAGTTCTGCCGGTAAAGAGTGGGTAATTATCCCCACTCTTTATTTTTACTACCGGGAGAAATAAAACGATAAATGGTTTTCATATCTGCTATAACTGCTTTTTGTTCTTTATAAGGAATATATTTAAAACAGTTTCTAATTTGGTGAATCACGCATAACTAATACCAAGCCAAAAGCCGGCACTTTCTGCTTCGCCAATCCGATGCCCGGTATTTTTTTGCATCCGTTGACGTTAATACCTAGAACACTGTAGGCTGCTTTATTAGCAATCCTATTTTCTTTACTAACTTTTTTTGCCAATCGACTGCAAATGCTTCTACGGTCTCTCCATCTGTTCCGGGGAGCGCTATTTTGCTTTTACGGCCTTAAAGGCTTTTTCCGGGTTATCTTTCTTATATACTTTGTCTCTCAAATTGTATCGTTTCTTCATTATTTCACCTGTTTCGTTATGCTGACGGTGCTTATGCAGCAGTTTCTTCCTGCATTCTCCGGCGTCTCCGGCTCTGTGGCAATCTTACCCTGAGGTTTTGCAGTACTCTACTTGAGCGGACGTTAAATCCGGCCGGCTCGTTACCACCGTCTTTTCGTTCCCTTTGACTTTTCAGCTCGGTTATCTTCTCTTTGCATAAATATTATATCTGCAGTCAGATTCTTTGATTTATCTTCCCCCCTATGTTCCAAGTTCCCCCTTCGGCTTCCTGCAGACCCTACAGTTACCGGTGACGCCCTTGCTTACGAGTTATCTTCCTGCCGGTTAGGCGATAGGGTTTCTTTCAGCCCATCGGCTCAGCAAATATGCCGGGCAAACTAAAAAGCCCTCTTTTTAGGGGCTTAATAATTAAGGGATAAAGCCTAGATGATTTCCTTTTAACGCCTTTGAATAATTTATTATTGGCTCTTTTTTCATTCTTTCATCGTAAGTGGCTAAGGCAAAGGTTTTCATATTAGGGTGACGTTGTACAGTGCTGAACATTTGCTGAATATTTTTCGGATTTGGCAATTGGTTCTAACCTCCTTTCGCTATATGTTTTATTATTAGCAAGTGCTTTTATTTATATGAGTATATAATGAAATTATTCAAATTCAGTATATTTTTTGTCGGATCCATAAGACTTTTCAATAGGATATTTAAGTTTGTTTTTATCTAGTTTTGCTCTAATTGCTTCATCTAAATCGATATTTAGTTCGTTGCAAAGTAAAAATAAGTAATTGCTACATCTGCAATTTCATCGTTAATATTATAAAAATTTTTTTGTATACCTCATCACTAGTTTTCCATTGAAAATTTTTAAGCAGTTCATTAATTTTCATTAATTTTAAAGATATTTTCATTCTTGCTAATTTACTATTTTTTGGGTATACTTATGATAAGCTCGATAGTGCTTATGGATAGATACAAACCTTCCTCGATTGCCTTGAGCATGGGAAGATGTTGAATTCCCTTTGCAACGGGCAACTAATTTAGGAGGTTTTTTCTATGTTTAATGACAAGGTTTTAACTTGTAAAGATTGTGGAAAAGAATTTGTTTTTTCTGCTTCTGAACAGGAATTTTATGCCAAAAAAGGATTCATGAATGAGCCTGGACGTTGCCCAGAATGTCGTTCCGCAAGAAAGGCGCAAGTAAGATCTAATAAAGGTGGAAGATACGGTAATTCACAACGTGAAATGTTTCCTGCTGTTTGTTCATCTTGTGGCAAGGAAACAACCGTTCCTTTTAAGCCGACTGGAGATAAACCAGTGTATTGTAAAGATTGTTATCAGCCACGCAATCGTACTAGAAGATAAAAATTTAATTTGGATTGAAACTTCCCAGAGAAAACTCTTGGAAGTTTTTTTATAACTATGTATGTCGCCGAACAAAGAACGGGTGCGACATATAGTTAACTTCATTCGCCCTATTGCAATTCCTCCATTTTTAATCAAGGCGTTTATAATGGAAATATACTAGGACTAATTTATTTTATAATTAACAAACTTGTCCTGGCAAAAGGTTGACATATAAGTGAGCATATAGTATAATATTTAAACGTCAAACAGCTGCGGCCTTGAGCCGACAGTAATAAAAAGTGTTTGACAAAAGCTAATAAACATGATAAGATAATTCTT
>JAVLUO010000013.1 GCA_031628995.1 Bacillota bacterium LX-D
TGGACACCCTTGTCTTAGGCTAACGGTTGGCACTATCAACCCCCGTATCGGACTTTCACCGACGAGCAAGCGCCCATGCTGGGCGCACAAATAAAACCGCAATTTGCGACAAACAAATTGCGGTTTTACAGTTCGTATAATTTGAATTAAATTGAAGTAGTATTAAGATCTGCGTTTCTTTCCATAATTGGGGAAGAACACATCCGAGGTTGATATACCGACTTCAACATAGATAATGTTTTTATTCCTGTAGATATCAGTTGTTTGAACTTTTTTCCCTTATCGGTATTTTATTTTCCATCTAAAAGCGCCTCACATACTTAAAATGAAAAATAAAAGCAATTCTAATAACACTATGTGAAAAAAGTCAAGTTTTGACGAAAATCTATACTTGCTGTGCTGATTACTCTGTCCATCGTAACCTATGCCCTCCAGAATTATTTGCCTTGAATACCTTAATGTATCATCTTCCTGCAACTATAGCACTTAGTAAATCTTCTATCAATCTTAAACCACCGCGATAACCTGTATATCCACGGTCAATTACAGCTCTGTTAGCTACGGGAAAGCTGACGGTAAGATGTGGAGCCCCTATTGACTGGGCAAGCTCCCGATCTAATGAACTCCCTACAACAAACCCCGGACTGAAATTTTTTACATACTTGTTTGTTGCAGTTTTAGGGTAAAGCCCGTTCAGATGTCTAATAATTTCGCTTGTGTCAGTTTCAAACACAACCTTAGGTTTCAGTCCTGATTCCAAGTTTGCACTTGCTTTTAACAGTTTATTTTTCTGGTCGTCTCTTAATTGGTCTGTAATCACGACCAGTTCCGGCAGCCACCCCAGATCGTCGGATAAAAATTTTGTTACAGCGGTAGCATAATTAACATCACCGATTACAACCGCATAGCGCTGCAAGTCAAGGTCATTGTAGCACTCGGTAAGAGGCTCCAGGTAGCTGAAATATTTTTTATTCTCATCCTCAATGATTTTTTCCACCCGATTCAAGTCTAAGGACAATGCCCTTGCCGTCTGTCTTAAAAATTCATCCGAAGCTGCGGGGCCAATAGGCAGGGGGACAGTGATAAAAGGTGTTCCATGGACTTCTGCAAAAACCCCGGCCGCTTCCACCCCATATACATCTGAAACCACGATGTTCAGCTCTGCATCCGCACATTGCCTGATACCCTCCAGGCTATCCCGGTAAGTGAAAAAAGTATTTACCCGGAGTCCCAGCTTTTCGAGGAGCGACCTGATGCCTTCAAGGTTTCCCCTCCAGAACACATCCATAAACGGGACGATTCCCAAAACATTGACTTTCCCCTTTATCTTTTCAACGCCGGGCCGGACATACTCCCTGGCTAGTGCCTGCATAACCAGATCATAGCCGTAATAGGAGTTGCCCTTGAAACCCCCTGTTTCTGCAGTAAATATATTTATCCCCTTTTCCTTGAACTCGCTTACCACCGATTTTACATCATCGCCGATGACTTCGGTAACACACCCGGTGATAACGCCATACAACTTCCCGTCCATGACTTCCAGGGTGTTTTTTATTTGTTCCCTCAGCCTTTCACTCCCTCCAAACACAACTTCCCTTTCCTGTACATTGGAACTGGGTACGCTTAAACCGCCGCAATAGCCGCCGACCTGCAGCCCGCATCCCCCGTTTTGTGTCCAGGCTATATTCCCGGCACAACCCGGTGCGGCATGTAATATTGGAATGGTATCGGGAAGAGCATTGATTGTTGACATTGCACCTCCCAGAGCGCAAGAATACCTGGGCCTTTCAATAAAATCACTCATGCCCTTCACCTCCAGCCGCCTTGATATACTTATACGGGTCTGCTTCATACCATTGGGCGTTATAGGGAAGCCTGACATATTTGCTCAGCTTGCGGTTAAATACCGGATTGGAAAGCTGCCTGTAAAGCCTTCTTGCCAGTTCGTATACCCCTCTGTAACCGATATAGCTAAGGCCGGTGTTATAGATTACATGGGTTGCTATTCCAAGCTTGGCGGCGGTGCCGTTTCCATTCCAGTGTCCCAGAAAAACATCAGGCTTAAGCTGCTTGAGAAGGTTCGCCTCTTCAAAGGGCTGCACATTGGCTATATTGATTGGAAAATCCTTCCCGGTACTATTGATCAGTTTTTCATATTCACTGTTAGCAAATTCATCATGGTGGTATGAGCGTATGCCCACCAGCTCAAAACCAAGCTCATGCAAAAGCCCTGCCGTTGCCAAAGCCCTGAATTCACCTGCACCGACGAATACCTTCTTGCCTTTAAAAGCAGGCAAAAATTCCGCGAGAGCGGCTCTGAGCTCTTTAACCTCTTCTTGTATAAGTTTTTCGGCTTGTTTTTCCATACCGAAGAATGCAGCAACATCCCTGATCCACAAGTTGGTATTCTCAATACCTATGGGCATGTGCTTCAGTATATAAGGAATCCCGAACTTTTCTTCGAGAAACTTCAGGAAATAATCGTCATGGGTAGGGCAGGTGCTGATTGACAGCGCAGCCTGCGTTACCCTGTACATTTCCTCCGGTTTTGCAAACACGGGAAATATATTGGTTTCAAGCCCAAGTGCTCCAAGGAGCCTTGAAAGTTCAAGCTCATCCGCTCTGCCCATGGAGGAAACATTCAATAGGTTTACCGTCCTGCTCCTCCTGTAATTTTCTTTTAATTCCTCCAGTTCGTCCGGAAATAAAGGTTTGCTGTGTTCCGGTTCCTCCAGAAGCTTACGGCCTATACCGTGATACACTGCATCATAGGCAGTGGCCCAGATTTTCGTCTTAAAGCCCTCGCAGTGAACGGGTATAATCCTTGCAGCAACCCGGTGTTGAATACGGTCTACAACTCCGTCAATGTCATCACCGATAATTCCGGGTACACAGCCGGCTACAACGGTTATTGTCGCCGGCCTGTATCTTTTGTCTGCTTCAATAATTGCCTTTTCAAGCTTCGTTTCGCCGCCACTTATCACATCCGACTCGCTCAGGGCCGTAGAAAGCCAGAGAGCATCTTTAACTCTCCCCCACCGTACATTCCCGCCCGACCTTACATTTGCATTCTGGGAGTGGGCGCAAGACCCGCAGCCAATGGCCCCGTGCAGGAGCACAACATTATCAGGCAGGCTGTTGATCATGGCCAGCCCGGGCAACAGAAGGCAGATGGAGCCCTGGGTAAACCCGCGCTCCCCGTCATGCAGGCAGCAGCCCCTTGTTTTATTTGCCAGACCGCATAATGTGCCGCCAAAAGTAATGCAGGCTTTTAACCTGTCTTCTCTTTTCGGCGGTTCTTTATTATCCAGATAACTCATATCCATTACACCCCCAATACGTTCAGTCGGTGTCCGGCAACCGCTCACTATTGAAATTCCATGCCGTTTCCACCATTGCGCATATATTTTCCAGCGGTACTGCCGGCGGGATATCGCAGCCGGGCATCAGGATATAACTACTGTTAGGTCCCGCCTTCCGTAGGCATTCAATGCAAGCCGCTCTGACCCCTGCCGGCGATGCATCTTGCATGACAGCTACAGGATCCATGTTACCCGAGAAAGCCATTTTATCCCCTACCTGTTCCCGCGCCTTTTCCAAATCAACCTTGTAGTCCAGCGATATATTTTTAGCACCGGTCGAGGGAATAAGGTCAAGCCGGTCAGAGATATTGCCACAAATGTGTATGCTTACAGCCACCCCTTTTGCTTCAACCCTTTCTACTACTCTCTTCAAGTATGGAAGAGCAAATTCCTGGAATTGTCCTCTTGAAATCATATCCCCGGAAGCTGTAGGGTCCGCAATGGAAATTATTTCAGCCCCTGCATCAACAAAAAGCTCTAGGTATCTGAAGCAAAGTTCGGACGTAAACTCCAGTACCGCATGTACCGCCTGCCTGTCTTTGTAAATGTTCCTCATCAGTCTTTCCACGCCATAGACGTGGCCGGCAAGTGTAAAGGGGCCCCATTGGCTGGCGCCCACCAGGGTCCATTCACCTATGGTTTTGCTCAGGACCCGTGCCGTTTCAACAAGCACATTGATCTCAGCATCTTCTTGCAAGCCTTCAAGCTTAATGGTATCTACGTCACCAGCCTCAGTGAGGAGAACTTCCTGGATATCCGGTGTACCCTTGGCCCGGAACTTTATTTTACCGCCGATGGCACGAATGGCCAGATTGTGGTAGCCGGAGCCCGGCCATACAATATCCGACTTTACCAGCTCGTTTGTTTCCGCAATTATTTCCGCTGCCTGTTCAGCGCCTAGGGCCAGAGCTTTTTCCAGGGTGAAGCCCTTTCTGTTGAAAGTCCAGGCTCCTCCCGAAAGAAGCGAAACAGGAAGTCTTGGAGTTTTTTGCAAATTTAATGCCTTTAAAACAATTTCCTTTGAGTTCATAAAAATTCACCCTCTTATTGAACACCCTTCAGCTTGATAAAAGCACTCCTTGCAAGAGCATCTGTGTCCGTGCTCTTATCCAGCACACCTATTTCCCTCATTTCTTTTGATCCGTTAATTACTGCCTTTTGTCCACCTTCTACCGAGGGTTCGTAATTATAGGTTGCTAGAACCTGTGCATTAACTTCTGCATCGCCCGGCACATACTTTTTCTCAACTTCAATCTTAGCTATCTCCTGCTGATTTGAATTTACCCATCTTGCACCTTTCATGATTGCCCTTGTAACTGCAGCAGCTGTATCAGGATCTTTTTCGATTAAATTTCCGTTTACAACAACTAGGCAGCAATATTCATCCTTGAAAGGGGAATCGGTTGCGGAATTGTATATGCTTTTTGCCTTTCCATCATTCACCTGAATCTGTGCAAATGGGTCGGCAACCGCAATAATATCTACTTCGCCATTTTCAAGAGCAAGCGGAAGCTCAGCATTAGGGAACACCTTCCATTTAACGTCATTTTTCAAATCAATCCCTTCTTTGGCAAGAAGCCTTGAAACCAATATCATCGGACCACCTCCAAGCGTAGGGACTCCTATGGTCTTTCCTTTGAATTCCTTAAAGGATTTAATGGTTGAACTAGCAGGGACAAGTACCTGTATGCATCCTGTATGAAGACCTGCAGTAAACTTAACGTTCAGACCTTGTTCAATAGGTTTCATCCACTGGTTGAGAAGCCCGTCGGTTACATCAATTTTATTAGTTGCAAGCCCGTCTTTTAAAGTATTTGCATCACCTTTGATCAATTCTACATCCAGCCCTTCTTCCTTGAAAAAGCCCTTTTCATAGGCTGCATATATAGGGGCTTCGCAGGTGTTGCCAAAATAGCCAACCCTTATCTTCTTAAGTTCTTTTTGAGTTGTTGTATTTTCTGTGCTTTGGTTTGAGGAAGCTCCAGTTGATTGATTTTCAGCAGATGTGTTTTTTTTTGCCACAGCCTGTAATGCTGAAAATTATGGCTCCAATTAGCACAAAAGCAATAATTAATCTACGATTTCTCACTTCTTTTAGCTCCCTTCTATTTTTTACATTGGTTTTGATTTTTACATAAATTCCAATCAAAATGCAGGAACTACGGCCACCCCATATTTATCCTGGATAAACTTTTTGACATCCTGTGAATGCAAGTATTCTACCAGCTTTTTAATTTCGGGACGGTTTTCATCTCCCTGCCTTACAACGATTACATTCGCATAAGGTGAATCTGCATTCTCACGGAATAAAGCGGACTTGGGATCGATTTTTGCCTCCAGCACAAAATTCGTGTTAATTACAGCGCCATCCACATCAGGAAGTGTTCTTGCAAGCTGTGCTGCTTCTACTTCAACAAATTTGAGTTTTTTCGGGTTATCGACTATATACCTGGGTGTTGCCGAATAATTCCCGATTCCATCCTTAAGTTTTATTAGGCCGTTTGCCTGCAATAGCACCAAAGCCCTGTATTCATTGGATGGATTATTGGGAATTGCGATTGTTGCGCCTTCCTTAAGCTCTTCCTTTGAATTGATCTTTTGTGAATAGAAGCCGATGGGTTCTACATGGACCTTGCCGGCTACCGCAAATTTATAACCTTTTTCTTTGGATACTGAATCAAGGTATGGCACATGCTGAAAATAGTTGGCATCTATCTGTTTGTCCGCAAGAGCAGGATTTAATTGTGCTTCATCGTCCAACACAACAACCTCAAGGTTGATGCCTTCCTCCTTCAGTTTGGGTTTTATGAAGTTAAGTATTTCCGCATGGGGCACCAAAGCCGCCCCAACCTTTACCGTAACATCAGGTTTTGCAGTTGTAGATACTTCTGCCTTGCTTTCTGCTTTACTGGAAGCGCCCGCTGGGGTTTCTTCGGGTTCCCCTGCGCTGCTGCATGCAGCTAATGAACCTGTAAGTAATGCAGCAATAGTTACTAATAATAGAATTTTTTTAATCATACCGATTCACTCCTTAAAATTTGTAATTTAGTTTCTTAATTTTACCTGGTTGCTGCAATATTTTTCTCTTTTGCTATCAATCGAACTTGTACCGCTTTCTGTTTATACTTCGTGCCACAAAATCACCCCCCCACTGGACTCCTTGCACAAATAAGACCAGAACGGCTACAGTGGCAATCATTATGTCATCTCGGAACCTCATATAGCCAAACCGTATGGCAAGGCTGCCCAATCCCCCTGCACCTATTGCCCCGGCAACTGCGGTAAAACCGGTAATCGTTATTACTGCAAGAGTTACACCGCGCACAAGGGACGGCAACGCTTCGGGTAAAAGCACCTTAGTGATGATTAAAAACGGATTTGCTCCCATCGCCTGCGCAGCCTCAATTTTACCTGTGCTAACCTCCTTTAGACTATTTTCAATTATCCGTGCAAGAAAAGGCGCCGAACCGATTGAGAGCGGAACTACAGCAGCCGTGGCTCCAAGTGTTGTGCCAACAATAAAACGTGATAACGGCAAAAGTACAACAATCAGTATTATGAAAGGAAAGGAACGGAAAATGTTTATGAATGTGCCGAGTACTTTATTAAACCTTGGAGCTTCAAGAATATGGCCCTTTTCGGTTGCAACCAGTATAATGCCTAAAGGCAAACCTAAAATCAATGCGGCAACGGTCGATAAAACAACCATATAAATGGTTTCGCCAAGTCCTCCTAAAAGCAAATCAAATAAATCATCGTTCATATTCCCCCTCCTTCCATAAATTGTCGTCCGTATTGGAAACTTTGAATTATCTTTACAAACCTTTTTGCGGTATCGCTCTCAGGGTTTAAAAAAAACTTTTCAACCGGTCCTTTCTCAACAATCCTTCCATATTCAAGTACGGCCATATTGTTGCAGATATGCTTCAAAACATCCAGCTCATGGGTTATAAGCACGATTGTCAAATTTAGCTTTTCATTAATATCCTTAAGCAGTTCCAATATCGAGTAGGTTGTCTGAGGGTCAAGAGCTGACGTTGCTTCGTCACTGAGCAGCACATCCGGTTCATTAGCCAGTGCACGTGCGATACCTACTCTTTGCTTTTGTCCGCCGCTTAATTGTGACGGATAATCTTTTATTTTATCGGTCAATTGAACCAGCTCGAGAATTTCTTCAACCCTGTTTTTAATAAGCCGTCTGGGATATCCTGCAACCTCAAGGGGAAAGGAGATATTCTGGAATACCGTCATCGAGTCAAAAAGATTAAAGTGCTGGAATATCATGCCTATCTTTCTTCTCGCCAGCCTCAACTGCTTTTTATTCATTGCCGTGATTTCCATGCCTCCTATGAATACCGTACCGGAATCAGGTTCCTCAAGACGGTTAAGGCATCGGATCAGCGTAGATTTTCCGGCTCCACTGAAGCCGATAATTCCAAAAATATCTCCTTTTTCGATTCTGAGACTTACATTGTCCAGTGCCTTGATACCCGCGTGATGTGTCAAATAGGTTTTACTAAGGTTATTTATAGTTATCATATCATCCACTCGCTTTTTTATATCTCTATTGATAGCTTCCGAGAACCGCAGCATATATGTCCTCAGTCAATCTTAATCCACCCCTGTATCCCGTATAGGAACGGTCCAGTACCAATCTGTCCGTAATCGGCAGTCCCAGACTGAGGTGAAAGCCATTCAATTCCGAGGCAATATCCCTGTCCCATGTATTTCCTATAATCAGCGGCTGGAATTGATGGTTAAATTCCCTTAATTCCTTTTTTATCTGTCCGCCATCCGGTTAAAAGGTAACTCCTGAAAAAGCTTTTCATTGATCTCTTCCTTAGTAGGTTCCAGGAGTTGTTCTATAATAGCCTGTGCGACAAGCTCATGTCCCAGGTAGGTACTTCCTTTAAAGCCTCCGGTTTCTGCATAAACAACAGGCACGCCTCTATCCCTGAATTCTCTCACCACCCTGCCGACATCATCTCCTACAATATCCGAGGTGCAGCCTGTAAGCACAACAAACAAATCGCCATTAATCACCTTAAGCGTCTCCTCGATTAGCTCTTTTAAACGCTGCTCGCCTCCAAATACAACTTCTTTTTCTGTTGCATTGGTACAGGGTATTGCATTTCCTCCTACAAAGCCTGAACCCTGTTATCCGTTGCAGAAGCTCAGACCTCCGAAAAGTTTTGAGCTGCAGCCTGGTCCTGCATGGATGATAGGTACGGCTCTTTCAATGGCCAGAACAGTTTGCTGCGCTCCTAAAGTACAGAAATGCCTCGGCTGCTCAATTTCGGTACTCATAGCGGCACACCTCCCAGATAGGCAAACGGCTCCTGCCGCATCCACCAGTCGGTGTAGGGCAGTTTCGCATGCCTTGCAATGTTCTTTACATAGGATGGATTGGAGATGGTGTCTACGATTTTCTGCCCATATTTTATCAATCCTTGATATCCTAACTCAAAGTGTTCATCTCCCATTAGAAATGTAGGTATCCCAAGCTTTGCGCCCCAAACAGACATGCCGTGATGGCGCACAATAAAGACATCGGGTTTAAGTTTATTCAGTAGTTTTACCAGCTCAAAGGATTGTTTGTTGCAAACGCTGAACCTGACATTTCCATAGGTTTCAACCATATGCTTCAGACTGTCTGTCCGGATGTCTCCGTTGTCGAACCTCTGATCATGGTGCCATGTGCACCCACCAAGGACATTCATGCCCAACTCCTTTAAAATGCAAATAATACTGTGACCGTGAATTGCTCCTGCAGCAACGAAAACACTGCAGGTACCTGAATATCACTCTCAATAGCATCTACAACGCCTTGAATGTCGTCACCGATAATCCCTGATGCACAGGAAGTAGTTATAAAAACCGCTTTTGGATTAAAACGTTGCTTGGCCTCTTTTACAGCTTGCGCCAGCTTTAACGCGCCACCGTAAATGGTATCCTCTTCCCGTAAATTTGAGCTGATTAAATGGGCATTTTCCACACGCATACCCCTTTTTAACTGCCCGCTTCTGTTTATAAAGTTGAAATTAGTGAAATCCCCGGCACAACCCAGCGGTGCATGGTTTACAACAGCCGCATCCTGTATCATGGCAAGCTGGCAAATTGCTGTAACTGAACTGCAGGTTACACACTGTGAAAAGGCTCTGTCCTTCTCAGCCAGATTCCCTTTTTCCACCGCTTCCTGCAAATCCGCCGCTGTTCCTGCATATCCGGTGATCGCTCCCAAGCTCGCCTCTCTGATAGGTACTTCAGCACTTCTTAAATCTATTGCCATCTTAAGTCACTACTCCTATAAAATCCTGATGAATTAAGATAAAATAAAAAGGCCAAGTCCCAACACCCATTCAATCAGTGTAGCAACTTAGCCTCCAGTATATCTGGTCAACTAAAACCAATATCCAAGTATTCCTATAGTTTTTATATATTTTAACTTGCCTAAACGCAATTGTCAAGAATTTTTGTTCATATCACAGCTCGTTAATGGATTCAACCTGCACAACCTCACCGTCAAAATTACCTTTCTCAACTATTTCAGGAACTTTTCCCTATTTGTTTTATCAACTATGTTTTTCTTTGCCAGCTAGTGCCCATTTGTTCAAATTTATAGTACTTATTATAAGTTCTAAAGCTTATGGCGTGGCCGAGGATATCGCCCAAAACAATATAGAATATGACCTTGTCTAGGTTTTAATCAATTCGTTGAGCCTGAAAAGGTTCAGAGGTTTTGAGAGGTAATATAAGTATCGCAGTATTTATATAAGACGTTTTTATATTGAGATACCTTCCTGAATTGAGCAATAATGCAAGCTATGGGCTACTTTTGATATTTGGAGTGCTGACCTCCTTTCACTTCATAGGTATGTGTGGGTGGGATCGCGTTATCGCAAAGTGTTGCATGCAAAGGACGCTAGCGGGGTATAAAGGGAAGAGCATATAGACCTTAAAGCCATCGCATCTGCCGCCGGTTTAGGACTCAGATTCCCGGTTGCTGCAATGGGTATGACAACCAGATTGTAGATGATTGCCTAAAATAGATTCTGCCTTATCTTTGCCACCGTTTTGCGGAACAATTTTATGGCTGTGGGCAAGCCCATAAGATCGTTCTTTAAACTTGAAATCGGAAAGTAACTTTCCGGATTAGCCACATATTCGTATAACCACAAAATTTCAGTATATATGCCCTATAGTTTTTAGCTGCTAAACACCTCACTTATCAGGTAAGTGGTTCAATATTTATAAATCCAGAAAGCGCCAGTGTTTTTGGGTACAGTAAATATGCCATGGTCCAGATGAACCTGGTAAAGTGTTCTTGGATAATTTGGTTTCGATCTTGTTTGGGTATCACCCATAACTAACGGCGATCCAGGACCGCTGGCAGAGGAATATTTCCAACTTTTCTTTGGCGCTCTTCACTACTCTTTGTGGCAAGGATTAGGGGCTAACTTTACACGCTGATACCGATTGTTACCAACTATTTTCCCTGGCACATTAAAGATTTTACGCCGGATAGTTCGTACTCAGCATGACTGCGCGCCTTTTTTGGCTCCTTCTTGTTTCCCGAAAACAGCGAAAACACTGTCGTCAATATCTAGCCGTACTCACGGGGTTCGTCGGATTTGGCTTTGGTACTCTCGTCCAAGCTTCTAAAAGGCCAAAATTACTAAAAGCAGTACAGAAATATTTTGTACCGAACAGGAGCTGCAAGCGCCAGCTGGACCCTCCAATCATGCCAAAAAAGCGTTTTAAAGCGTATGGAATCCGCAAACTGTGCAAATTTTAACTATGCTGCAGAATATGTAGAACCGAAAAACCCATGGCTTCTATTTTTTCTCTAACATATGGCAGAATTATTTATTCCTTGTCATATTCCAGCAAAACTTTTTCCGCAGCAAAACTGACGCTTGCTTTAATGATACCGTCAAGTTTGGCCAGACCTTTTTCAATTGTTATTGAACACAAGGCGCAGCTCATTCCGCCAACCTTTACGGAAGCCTTCTCAATCACATCATCACTCCCATAATCTATGCCCCAAACGCTGTCTTAGATATTTCCAACCGCCTCTACCCTTACCTCACCCGTTTCAAGCGCCAATAAGTGATCCGCCCATTTTGATGCCCATTCCCGAAGGGCTCCTATTTCAAGCGGCGTCGGCACCTTTGATTCCCTATGCTCTGCAATCTTTTTTGCAAGACTTCTATAAATGCCCGCCTGCTTGGAGTCAGGAGCCGCTTCTATTGTCGTTTTTCCCTGAAGCTCACTTTGGGTTACCGTAACCGATCTCGGCACATATTCTATTACTTGTGTGTTTGTCTGTTTGACAAAGTCATCAATGATTTCCCTCGCATAGGGTGCATTAATGGAATTTGCAATTACCCCTCCAAGTAGGGCACCTCCTGCATTGGAATATTTCTGTATTCCTTTGAAAAGGTTGTTTGCTGCATAAATAGCCATAAAATCTGCTGAGGACACTGTAAAAACATGTTCTGCAATTCCTTCACGTATTGGAACCGCAAAGCCTCCGCACACTACATCGCCAAGGACATCGTATATAACAAAATCAAGGTCAAGCTCCTCAAACACTTTCTGCTGTTTAAACAGCTGCACAGCGGTAATAATTCCACGACCTGCACAACCCACCCCAGGCGCAGGCCCGCCTGCTTCGACGCAATATATGCCGTTAAATCCTTCATATATAACCTCGTGAGCCTTTACAACACTTTTTTCCCTCAGGGTATCAAGAACCGTCGGTATATATTTGCCACCCCTTAAAGTATTCGTAGAATCACTCTTTGGATCGCAGCCAAACTGCATAACCTTGTATCCTTCTGTAGATAAAGCTGCGCTGATGTTTGAAGTAGTGGTGGATTTGCCGATGCCACCTTTTCCGTAAATTGCGATTTGCTTGATTTTCTTTGCCATTCTTTACACTCCTAATCGGATATTTTTATAGATTTTGTTTGAAAATGTACTGCATTGATTAATATTAAAAAATCATCTTGTATTTTGATGCCGGTCTTTTTGTCTTCTATCATAGTCAACCAGCTTTTTTAATGCACTATCTATAAAATCTTAAATTGAAATAAGCAGTGATTCCCTTTTCCTTCATGGCCTGCTCTGCCCCTGGGCCTACCTGGCTTGCAAGCACCGTGCTGCAATCGGACAGCAATGCTGCCGTCCACCTCATTTCATCCTCATGATGTTCACCCATTCCACACGGAGGTGTATTTTCTCTGAGTTCAACAAAACTCCATGCTCCGTTTTCAGCAATTTCAAATATAAGGAATTGCCTGCTCCTGCCGAAATGCTGGTTAATTACCTTGCCGTCACTACTGGCTATCGCTACTCTGTAAGGCATAATTTTGTCTCCTCCCTCCGGGGTACTCCCCATTGCTGTTTTATCCGTGAGAGAATGTCTCTACCCTGTGTCCATAAAGAATATCTCCAAAATCAATTCCTTTCCCGGGTATGCCACATGCGTCTGCTCGGCACTGCTGACAATGTCTGAAGACCGGCAGGTATTTTTCGGCAGCCTCTCTGGCAGCATTCAGTTCAGTGCAATCAGGTGGACGGAAACGTGCCATTTCATTTTGCGGGATCAAAGGAATGATATTGATCAAAGAGGCACCTGCTCCAGCTGTTACTCTTGCAATCTCACCTATATGGCTGTCATTGATACCGGGGATAAGGACTGTGTTGATTTTCACGGTTGCGCCCAATTCACTGATCCTTTTCATGCCTGCCAATTGCGCAAGCAGCAGCCATAATGCAGCTTCCTTGCCGGTCATATGATGTCCGCTATAAACAATATATGAGCAAATATTCTGTAAAACATCCGCCTGCACGGCATTAACAGTGACGGTCACAGTTTTCACACCGGCCTTTATGATTCTCTCGGCGTATTCTTTCAGCATAAGCCCATTGGTGCTTAGACATTTTATAAGCTGCGGGTATTTTTGATGTATAAGCTCAAAGGTATCCAGTGCATGAGGAGTTGCAAGCGTATCCCCGGGTCCTGCAATTCCCACTACGGTAATTTCCGGGCAAAGCTCCAACGCACGGTCTACCGCCTCTAAAGCTTTTTCGGGCGTTAATATGGAAGCTGCCACCCCCGGTCTTTTTTCACATTTGTTAAAGCTTCTTTTGCAAAATTTGCACTGTATGTTGCAAGTAGGACTGACCGGTAAATGAATACGTCCGTATTTAAAATGCGCTTTACTGCTGAAGCAGGGATGCTTTTTCACCAGATGGTCAAATTTAGTGTTTATTTTGGTTTGAAGGCAACCTTCCATAAAAACATCTCCTTTCACAAAACAAAAAGGCCAAGCTTAACAACCTCCTGTTTGAGGTTGAAAACTTAGCCTCCAGTCTTTCTGGTCAACTAAACTCTGTTGGGTATGATCAAAACAATTACTTACTTTTCCTATCGTTTTACTATATTTTAAATTATAAAAACTACTATGTCAATAGGTTTAGTATATACTATTTCAGTCTGATTTTTTCGCTTTTTTCTATCTGCACGATCCTGCCTTCCTGGATAAAAAGCGTTACAGAACCGTATTGAATGCTTTCAAGATATTGAAGCGGCTTTCTTAAATCCTCTTCGGAGACTTGCATCTTTTTTTTATCAATGCCTTCGGAAAGTGTCACAATTAAGCCCCCTTTGCAACGTTTTCCTTTATGCTCTGGTCGCCGAGAAATATTGTTTCATTTAGATTAATTTGAATAATTGTGTTATCCTGCTTTATGACTGTAATGGATCCATTTTGGATAGTATACAGCGCCTCCAAAAGGGTATTTTTCAATTTCGTTTTAACTACGATATCACTTTTCTTTTTTGGATCATTCATCCTGATCCCTCCATTCCAGTTTTCAATAAGAAATACTTTTATTATTCCTATATGCGTACTATGATTTAAGGTAATTTTTTTATCAGATATCGCCTTCCTGAAGCAGCCTTTTGTAATAAAACCCACTCGTATATAAAGCTGCGGCAGGGTTATGCCCAAGTACCCTGTCTTTAGTTATCAAAGTGGTTACAGGCGCTTCTGAATACTTGATAAATAAAGAGTCATGACCTACGCAAAGTCCAACAATCACATTCAGATCTGTCTTCTCCTTATTCATTAGCCTTGCCTGTAGCACAGGGTTGCAAAGCGCCTCGTGGCACCCTTTCTGTACCTTTAATTCTTCGGGTATTCCTACATCGGTCTTATCTATGGAACCAACCTTGCAAATTACGCTATAGCTTTCCAACCCTTTTGCTTTAAGTATTTTAACAAAAGTTTTGGCTTCATTCATCAATCCTATACAAGTGGCAATACCGATTTTCCGGGCTCCAATTCTCTTTGCAAAAGCAATAATTTCTTCAACCCTGGTGAGCTTTCCATAATATTTGCCTTCTATCTCCGCTGCCACAAAGGAAAGCTTAGACACAAAATTATCTTTCCTGTACAGCTCATTTACTTTTTCAATCTCTTTATCTGAAATCCTGGCAGTCAAGCAAAACTCAGGAAAGCTTTTATCCCTTCGATAGCAGTTCAATACACCGCAGTCGGAACAACTTAAGTTTTTCTTATCATTGTCCATTTTCAACCCTCCTCAGAAATTTAGACAACTTACAAACACTTTATCAAAGTCCTTGTAATTTGCCAGTTCAATCACTTCAACGGTTTTTAGCAATCCGGCCATCTGTGTTCTGTAGGTTTTGTTCAACAAAAATGCATACCCTCCGGATTTGGAGGTATTGCCTATAAACTCAATCCTCCCTTCAAACTCGGGCGGCAGGAGTCCGATATTTATAAGGCTTTTGGCCCGCAAATGATAACCAAAGGAGCCTGCAATCAAAACCCTGTCAACATCTGAAGCTTTTATGCCTTTGCTTTTGAGCAAAAACTCTATACCCGCCCTTACGGCACCCTTTGCAAGCTGTACCTGCCTGATGTCCTTCTGTGTGAGCACAACCCTGTCGGTCACTTTAAACACCGGTTTTCCGTCCGACTTCAAAAGCCTTTCCCTTAAGGCAAGCAATATCCCTTCTGTTTCAGGCTCGATCAATTTACCGTTTTTATTTATGACTCCATAAGCTACAAGCTCTCCTACGATATCCAGGAGCCCGCTGCCGCATATGCCTATGGCTTCTTCCTCTCCAATGGTTTTTATGGTTATACTCCCGGTATCTTCTATATTGAAAAATTCAATGGCGCCGGTACCTGCCCTCATTCCATGGGTAATGTTCATTCCTTCAAACGCCGGTCCGGCGGCAGTCGATGTAGCCGAAAGCCGGCCATCAAATCCCAATACCATTTCCCCGTTTGTACCAACATCAACAAACAGTGTGACTCCTTTTCTCTCATGCAGTTGTGATGCAAGCACGCCGGATGTAATGTCTGCGCCTACATAGGCTGAAATTACGGGAGGAAGGTATATTATGCCGAATTTTGATATGGCCAGGTTATGTTCTGATGCTTTAAGATGCACATCTCCGGTTATTTCTGGATGATATGGGAACCTGCCCATAGAACAAGGGTTTACATTGGAAGCCAGGTGAAGCATGCAGGTATTCCCGCTGAACACAACTTCATAAATCCTTTCACGGCTGATATTGTTTCTCTTCGTCAAATCAGCAATCATCCGGTTTATTTCTGCAATAAGCCCCGAATACATCAGCTTTAACCCGCTCTCCTCCGATGCAAGCTTTATCCTGGACAGCACATCCTGTGCATGGACAGCCTGAGGATTTAAGGCAGATATGGAATCCAGCTCTTCTCCGCTATTCAGATTCACAAGCGAGGCAACCAGTGTAGTTGTTCCAATATCCACAACCGCTCCAAAGCTTTCAGATGCAGTGTCTCCATCCTCGCTTCCCAGAAGGTCTTCCCCGGCATAAACATGCGTCAGGCCTTTATCTGCATCATACTGTTTGTGAATAAAGGCATCCATGATTATGTCAAAGCTTTTTCCATGGTCCAATATTTTCAAATACCTGCGCTTATGGCTTTCAGGCGTTTTAACAGCTACATCCCCCTTTATCCTGGCTTCACAGGCCAGAACATACCCTTCAAGCTCTTCCTCTCTTGAAAGCCGATGGCCATTCCCATGCAAAATATTTTTAACAGACTTGCCGTCAACCTTTACCCTGCATTTGCCGCAAACGCCTGCACCGTTGCAGGGGGACTCAATTGTTACGCCGGCCTGCCTTGCTGCTTCCAGTACAGTTGCCCCTTCATCAACCTGAACTGTAATATTTTCATTACAAAATTCTACTTTAGCCATCACTATTGCTCCTTTACGGTATTGGTCATTGCCTGTATGTTTTCCAGAGAGGAGGATGTGCTCAAACCGCAAGCAGGCGATATGATATCAATCCCGTCTTTTATAAGCCTTTCCGTACGTGCCGCTACCTTGTCCGGAGTACCGAATTGCAGTAAAAAAGTACTTAAGTTGCCCATGGTTGTGAGGGATGGGAACTCTTCTTTTAACAAACGCAGATTCACCAGTGCATCGGTACTTATTGCATCCGACCTGATCTGCGGTAGCAAGTGCTTTACGGAATTCATATCACCGCATATATGGACTATAACCGGTGCATTTAATGGACGAATTCCCTCAATCAATTTATTTAAATACTTCACAGCGTATTCTTCAAACATCTTAGGACCCAATATTTCGCCGGTAGCCGTCGGATCCCCAATGGATATTATTGTTGCTCCGTTATCAATCAACAGCTTTGCGTATTCTATTAGAAAATCGGTCACATACTCTATAGCTCTATGGGCATGTGTCTTATCCTTTCTAAGCCCTTTCAAGAAAGACATCGGATCGACTATGGAAGCAGTTGTACTGATCGGCCCTGTCAAGCTACCTATGACAGGTATGTCGGGAAAGCTTTTAGATAGACGATGGCATGCCTGCACAACGGTACCGATTCTCCCTGATTTAAGAATTGTTTTAATATCTTTATAGTCAATTGCCGCTACTGAAGCAAACAACTCCCTTTGTATTTTAGGCTCGCAGGTAAGTGTTCCAAAATTTATTTCGCTTCCCAGCACCTCTGCTTCAACAGTCATGCAAAAAGGTATCCCAAAGTTTTCAAACCCTATATATTCATGTACGTCGTAGGAAAGCTCCGCCATCAACCTTGCATCATGATGGGCCTCCGGAAAAGTATGGCCTGTTTTGTTCATAACATCAACTACCGCCGCATTCATCATGCCCCCCGGACATACAACAGGGGGTCTGTCAACTTTTTTTTTATTCAAAACCCTGATTAATCTTTCCTTTGGGCTGATTATGCTCATTTTGATCCACCTTTTTCATCAATCATTTTATTATGGAGCCAGACCGTTAATCCGGCCTTTGTTAATATATTTATTTCGTGCATAAGGCTCCTTATCATGAATAAATTTAGTTTTTATATTTGACATAGCGTATTTTATCTTCCGTCACCGGATACCCTATTTCCCTGACGGTATCAAGCATTGCCTTAATATTTTCAAAGGGTGTTTCTGTAGGAAGGCTGCACCCTGAAGCGACAATATATCCCTTGGGGTTGTCATAAGCTTTCCCAACACATGCAATTACCGCTCTTTTTACATCGGCGGTGGTGCCTTGCAGCATGATTTCCGAGGGACTTACATTCCCCATCAGCCTGACTCTGTGCCCGACTTTCTCCTTGGCCTGCTGTAAATCCGCATCATTGTCTATGCTGATGCAATCGGCCCCTGCCTCCGCCATCAGTTCCCAGATCTTGTCTGTCTTGCCGCAGATATGCAAAGTTACCGGCTTCCCTCTGGAGTGAATGTAATCGATCAACGCCTTTAAATAAGGAAAAGAAAACTCCTTAAATTGTTTTGGGCTGATCACGGTGGAAGAAGACATGGCATCTGTCAGGCTGGGTGTACAGCCGGCATCGATGATGGCTTTTGCATACCTTAGATTAGTCTCAAGCGAAACTTTGCATAATTTATGGACTGCTTCGGGGTTTTTCAGAGTAAGCCTTACCAGGTTTTCAGTGCCAATTAAAAAGGAAGCATTTGTAAAGGGGCAGGTCACCGCACCTGTAACCGTAACTTCTTTGCCTACCTCATTGACAGCAATCTTCATTGCCTCAAGATGCTGGGGCAAATTGCCATCTTTGTACGGGTCAGCCGGTTCAAGACGGTCAATTTCCGCCACATCCTTGATTGCCGGACTTGCAAGAAAAGCTGTTTCGTCTTCCGGATAGTGGACCTTCGCCCCCATCGCCTCAGCTTGAGTATATAAATCGGTAAAAATGCGGATGATGTCATATTTAAAAAGCTTATATGCGGCAATATGGGCCTTTGCCAGCAAGGCGCCGTTTCCACGAAATTCGGATACTTTAACTCCGATAACCCTTGCGGCCGTATTACCTACAATTGGCACACACGGCAGCCGGTCTACAGCCTGCCCCTTATTATATGCCGTCATTCTTTCGATAGGCGTCAACTGGTCCATAACCTCAGACCGCACCCCCAACAAGCTTTTTGGCGAGCTTCACTGCCTCTGAGGCATTGGAGGAATAGCCATCTGCCCCGATCTTATCGGCAAAACTCTGAGATATAGGCCCCCCGCCGACCATAACCTTAAAGTCTCCCCTTATACCTTCATTATTTAGTATCTTTATTACTTCCGCCATTCCATCCATCGTGGTAGTCATGAGGGTTGAAAGGGCAATTATCTCCGCGTTGACTTCTTTAGCCTTTTCAATAAAAGTCCTCGGCGGAACGTCCCGTCCCAAATCAACCACTTCAAAGCCGGAAGTTTCCAGCATTATTTTCACCAGGTTCTTGCCGATGTCATGGGTATCACCTTCAACAACACCTATCACAACTTTATGCTTTTCCCCCTGCTCGACCGCTTTCAAATGAGGCTTCAATATATCAAGTCCCGCATACATGGCATCTGAACATATCAAGAGTTCAGGGATAAAATACTCTTCTTCCTCAAAGAGCTTCCCTGCTCTTTCCATTCCATCTGCAAGTCCTTTGTCTATAGCTTCATAGGCATCATACTTTTTAATAATTACTTCATTTGCAAGTATTGCAGCCTCTTCCTCCTCCATATTCAATACGGCATCCGATAAGCTTTTATATAATTCCTCTTTGCTTTTTGGCATATTAAGACCCTCCAGTGATTTGCTATAGGTAATAATTCAAAGGTTCGTTCTCTTTGGCAAAATGAAGCGTTTCGAGAATCCTGGACCGAAGCCTGAAAAAGTCAGGATGATTCCTGCTTCTCGGCCTACCCATTTCAACGTCAATGATTTCCTGTATCTTTCCTGGCCTGGGAGTAATAATAACAATCCTGTCGCTTAAATATATGGCTTCATCGACATCGTGCGTGACAAGCATCATTGTCGTTCCGCGTTCCTCCCAGATCCTTAATATTTCGTCCTGCATCTGCATGCGGGTAAAAGCGTCTAGCGCACCAAGAGGTTCATCCAGCAGCAGCACCTTCGGATGATTTACAAGCGCTCTTGCTAGAGCAGCACGCTGGGCCATACCCCCCGAAAGCTGATGCGGATATGACTTTTCAAAGCCCTTTAAACCGACAAGATTGATGTAATCATCTACTTCGCCTTTCTTTTCACGGTATATCCCACGCCCAATCAGGCCTGACGCTACATTGTCATACACATTCAACCATGGAAACAGTGTAGGATCCTGGAAAACCAGACAGCGCTCATAATTTGGTCCATTAATACCTTGTTCATCAAGCAAAAGCTCTCCATTTGTAGATGTGTCAAGTCCTGTAACAAGTCTGAGAAGAGTTTATTTTCCACAACCACTGGGTCCAACTAAGGAAATAAATTCACCGGGATAAATATGCAAATTAATGTTATTAAGCGCTACTATCTCATTGCCATGCGGATTATGGAAAACTCTTTTAACATTCTTGACAGTTATGGCCCGCCATATTTACTCTGTGGAAGACGAGTATTCATATCCGCATTTACCATTTGATCAGCCCCCCTTTGCCATATGAGTACTCTGTCTTTAAATTTGAAAAGAAAGGATATTAAGTGGAAAAGATTAGAGCTATTACAATAAGGCTTGCGTAAACCTTGCTATATTCAGCCCAGCCTTGAGCCCAGTTGATGTACCAGCCCAAACCTGCTTTTACGCCGAGCATTTCCGAAACAATCAAAGTCAAAAAAGATCCGCCAAGTCCCATAAATAGACCGATAAATATCATTGGAAATGCTGCTGGGATTGCATCCCTGAAAATAAGGTATCGTTGACTGGCACCCAATGTCTTTGCAACTTCAAAAAATGCATTTCTTACATTTGCTATTCCGGAACTGGTCATAACCGTGACCGGGAACCATACCGCCAAAATAATCAGGAACACACTGGCCCAGAAGCTTGTCGGAAAAACAGCCATTGCAATGGGTATCCAAGCTGTTGCAGGTATAGGCCCAATAATATTTAAAAGAGGCATAATCCAATAATTGCACTTTTTATTCCAGCCGATTGAAACTCCCGTCACAAAACCAAGGATTATGCCTATAAAGTGGCCCGTAAACAAAAACTTTTACAACCCCTGAAGTCAAATTTGACCACCTCTTATATAACATACTATAGTATTTATATCATTATAGTAGGATTTAAGATTATAAAAGAACCAGCTATTCATTAGCCAGGGTCCTATGGGCAACGAAGGCAACATTAATGGTTTTAAGATTGCTATAGACAGTACAGCCATTAAGGTTCACAAATAATTGAACCCAAATCCAAAAAAACATAGGAAACGCTGTATGGGGTGCTAAGTTTGACAGCTTTGGTGCTCGCCTCTAATTATGGCATGGCTTTTAAGGTAAATGTCCAAGATAATTTGCGTAGATTTTCTATATCGAGGTGCAAAGAAGTGGCAGGAACTTTGCGATGACAGAACTAGTGTAGAAAGGTACAACTCAAGCTCTTGAAAAAAGGACCCTGGCTAGAACCAAATGTCTGCAATGCAGTTACCAACAATTATTTTGCAAAAAGCGAAGTTAATTATCGAGATTCCTAATCTTCCTGGAAGAGAACTGTGGACAGATACCTTTCTCCCGTGTCCGGAAGAAGAACAACAATAGTTTTACCCTTGTTTTCAGGTCTTTTAGCAATCTGTGTAGCAGCAAAAGCAGCAGCACCCGAAGATATTCCCACCAGCAAGCCCTCTGTTTTTGCAAGCTTCCTTGATGTTTCAAAGGCTTCCTCATTTTTTACCTTGTATATTTCATCAACAATCGACGTGTTTAGAACATCAGGAACAAATCCTGCACCGATTCCTTGAATTTTGTGAGGTCCCGGGTTTCCACCCGACAATACCGGAGAATCGTTCGGTTCAACCGCTACAATCTTAACATCGGGTTTCCTTGCTTTAAGTACTTCTCCGACACCTGTAATAGTGCCGCCTGTCCCCACACCTCCGATAAATATGTCCACCTGACCGTCGGTATCTCTCCAGATTTCCTCTGCCGTAGTCCTGCGGTGTATCTCAGGATTTGCAGGATTTTTAAACTGCTGGGGTATATATGAATTGGGCGTTTGTGCCGCCAATTCTTCCGCTTTCCTGATAGCCCCCTTCATTCCCTCGGCGCCTGGAGTTAAGACTAGCTCTGCTCCCAGAGCCTTCAAAAGGTTCCTTCTCTCAATGCTCATGGTGTCCGGCATTGTCAATATCATTTTATAACCCTTGGCAGCAGCAACAAACGCCAGCGCAATCCCTGTATTGCCGCTTGTCGGTTCAATGATGACGGTATCCTTGGTTATCAAGCCCTTTTCCTCTGCATCATTTATCATTGAGTAGCCGATTCTGTCCTTTACACTGGATGCCGGATTAAAATATTCCAGCTTTGCAATAACTTTTACTTCCAGATTGTTTGCCTTGTTGTAATTTGACAACTCCAGCAGCGGGGTATTACCAATGAGATCAGTCAGATTCTTTGCAATTTTTGACATAACATCGCCTCCAAAATGCATTTTAATTCCGAGTATTCTTATATGTTTTATCAACTATATTAGTAGTTTAATATCCAAAGAAAAATATGTCAATAAGTTTTTAAATTTTTTTGTTTTCCTATATGTTTAATAGGAATTAATATATTTTACTCTATTTTATTTTTAAAGCATTATTCGTTTTTGGCAGAGCAATCAGTAAAAACTTCGAACCCAATAGCAAATGATTCTAAAGCAATCAATCTGTTTGCAATGTTATTTTTTAATCTCTCTGCTTTTTGGTGCAAATTTGACATACGTCAACCCATCGGGCGCCGGTCAACGCCACTATTTCCTGGGGACTTATTTTTAGAGCAACTGTCCTTGAACCCGCGGCCGGATAAACTTGCTCAAAATCCTTCAATGAAATATCCAGATAAACTTCCAGGGGATTTTTCAGCCCAAAGGGGCACAGCCCACCCACCGGATGCCCGGTTACATCCTCTACTTCTTCGTGGCTTGACATTCTGGCCTTGGTCTTAAAAAATTGTTTGAGTTTTTTATTATCAATCCGTGCGTCACCCCGTGCAACAATCAATATAGTCTTTTCATTTACCCGGAAAGCCAGGGTTTTTGCAACTAATTCCGGTCCCACTCCTATAGCTTTTGCAGCTTCGTCTACAGTTGCCCCGATGTCACTCAGTTCAAAAACCGGATCCTTCAATCCTCTGGCAATAAAAAATCCTCTCACTGCTTCAACGCTCATAACCATCTTCCTTTTATCAGTTGTATTTTCATGGACAGAGGCTGCCAACCATATGTACCTCCATAAAGGTCGTCGGAAACTATAATGTGCTGTCCGGGCAGAGACAAAGAAAGCACGGTTGAAACAGCTGCCATCCCGCTGGAAAAGGCAAAACCGTACTTTCCGTTTTCAAGGCTTGCAATGGTATTCTCAAGCTCTTCCCTTGTGGGGTTTTGAAGCCTAGAATAGTCATATCCCGTTGTTTGATTCAGACCCGGATGCCTGAAGGTAGCACTCTGGTATATTGGAAAGCTCACTGCACCGGTCTGCGGGTCATAACCCTTACATCCATGCACCACTTTCGTTTCAATACTTAATTGTTTAACATTCCCATAAAGCATCATCACTCCTTTTTTATCTTTGTGCAACAGCTTCAATTTCTATCAATACATCTTTTGGAAGCCTGGCTACCTCAACACATGACCTTGCCGGATACGGCTCGGTAAAATACTTTTCATACACCTCATTCATCACTGAAAAACTACCCATATCCTTAATAAACACAGTGGTTTTTACAACTTTAGAAATGCTGCTTCCTGCAGCCTCAAGCACATTCTTCAGATTTTCCAGCGCCCGGGCCGTCTGTTCCTCAATCCCTCCGTGAATCACTTCGCCTGTTGAAGGATTTATGGGAATCTGCCCTGATGTGTATATGAATACCCCTGTGTCTATGCCCTGAGAATATGGGCCTACAGCAGTAGGAGCCTTATCGGTCTTAATAATCTTACGCATCCACTTCAACCCCCCTCTCATAAAAACCTTCATTCATACTTCCCGTCCTGTAGCCCTTCAAGTCAAGGGAAACATATAAAAAGCCAAGTTCCTTAAGCCTTGAATATATTGCCTGTCTGGTTTGTCTATCAATAAGCCTGCCAAAATCCCCCTCATCCGCTTCAATTCTTGCCACGCTGCCATGATGCCTCACACGGACCTGCTTAAAGCCTAAATCGATAAGAAACTGCTCTGCTTTGTCTACCATTTCCAGCTTTTGCTTTGTTATCTTCTCCCCATAAGGAAATCTTGATGACAAACAGGCGAAAGATGGTTTATCCCAGGTTTTAAGCCCCATCTCTCTAGATAAAAGCCTGATTTCGTCCTTGGTTAATCCTGCTTCCCTTAAAGGACTTACTACCCCAAGCTCGGATATTGCCTGAAGTCCGGGCCGGTAATCCCCAAGATCGTCATGATTTGAACCCTCAGCTATAAACTTGAAGCCTCCGTTATGCGCAAGCTGTTTTATTTTATTAAAGAGCTCCTGCTTACACAAATAACATCTGTTCGGAGGATTTTCCGAAAAGCCCTCTACCTCAAGCTCTTCCGATACAATAACTCTATGGGGGATTTTATAGTCAGCTGCGAACTTTACTGCTTCATCAAGCTCTCTTTCAGGGTATGTTGAAGATCTTGCAGTCACGGCAAGCACTTTATCGCCCAGTACTTCATGGGCTACCTTCAGGAGAAATGACGAATCCACTCCTCCTGAAAAGGCAACAACGACACTTCCCATTGATTTTAGCCTTGTTTTAAGAATTTCAAGCTTAGAAGCTGCACACATGAGCTTTATACCTCCACTGCGTTTTTCAACGCTTGATCAAGGTCATAGATAAGATCCTCGCCATCCTCAATTCCGATGGAGAGCTTATCTGGTCGGGCGTAACACCAGCAGCCCTCTGTTCTTCCTCAGACAATTGGGAGTGTGTAGTGGTTGCAGGATGAATCACGAGAGATTTTGCATCGGCCACATTTGCCAGAAGGGAAAAAACTTCAAGGCTGTCTATGAATTTCTTCGCAGCATCAATTCCACCCTTTATTCCGAAGGTAAATATTGAACCTGCTCCCTTTGGAAGGTATTTCTACGCAAGCTCATAATACTTATTACCTTTTATACTCGGGTAGTTTACCCATGATACCAGCGGATGGTTCCGGAGAAACTCAGCAATCTTTTTTGTATTTGAGACATGCTTCTCAACTCTCAGTGAAAGTGTTCAAGCTTATTGCCGCCCCCGTATCTCTTAATAACTGTACTCTTGCCTTAATGATGTACACAAGAGGCCCCAAAGCTTCAACACATCTTATGTCATGATAACTCGGGTCAGGATCGGTAAGGCCTGAAAACCTTCCGCTTCCAGCCCAGTCGAATTTACCGGAATCGATAATTACGTCGCCAATGGAAGTGCCATGACCTCCTATAAATTTCGTTGCCGAATGGACGACAATATCAGCGCCAAATTCAAAGGCCTTATCAGATAGGGCGTACCGGGTAATGCGATTTATTTCTCCTTTGATTGTTGCTTAGCCTTAAAAAGCGAGTTTCATGCCCAATTAACTTTGTCAGATTTTCTGATTAAACATATATTATTACTCGGAATTTCAATATAAAAATTAAATGTAAAACATCAATATATGCTTTCTCCTTCAAGAGCCCTTAAGATAGTACCCACCTTTATATTTGAAGACTGGTCGGCCGATACATATCCTCCTTGTGCGCCTTTGACACTCTTAACCAGCCCTGCCTTTCTAAGAGTTGAAAAGACCTGTTCCAAATAATTTTCCGATATGTTTTGTCTCTCGGCTATACTGCACAAAGATACATGGTCTCCGGAAGAATTGACGGCAAAGTCTGCCATTGATCTCAAGCCATATCTTCCTTTTGTCGATAGTTTCATAGTTTTCCCTCAAATAACCAAGTAATCCTATATGTTTTATATATTACCGTATGGAAATATATTCTGTCAATATGATAAACCAATTATTAAATAAAAAAACGATATGATGGTTCCGACTATTTCAACTCATTCAAATCATACGGTGTCTCTTGGTATACATAGTAATTCGGCCAGTTTGCAAAAAGAAGGTTTGCATGCCCTCTCCATCTGACAATGGGTACCTTATCCGGATTATCGTCAGGAAAGTAATTTTCGGCACTTTGATAGCAAGCCCTTTTGCAACATCCCGTTCATATTCGGATTTTAAGGTTAGTGGATCATATTCGGAATGCCTGAACTGTTCCAACAGCTATGCCCCATGGCTTTAATGGGACAAATCAACACGCTGAAAATTGATGCCAGGATAATGGATAAATTATTCAGTGAGGCCTCTGGAACAAAAAGGAAGATGACTCTTGAGAAGAGGATATGAAAGATTTGGAGGTATATTCTTCAATATAAAGAGTACCATCACAATGTTGCAAAGGAATAGCTTTATATTAATATGCATAATGTACTTCAATTTGTGCACTTGATATACAACCCGTCCGATACGTTCATTGAAATTTCTAAGTGCTGTTTCTATATCTTTTGCTTTCATCTCCATGATCAGGACCGCAACGTCATAATAGAAAACCTCACTTGACACCTTTAGATAATCCTCAAAAATCTGTATCAGATCCACCTGCACAACCAACTTTTCGTTGCTGCCTCTGACAATGAAGGAGCTGTAGAAGCTATTGCCACCCGTTCCAGGGGTTGGCCGAGGCTAATCAACAATTTAGCCACTAACTGCCTGCTTTATGGATGCGGAAAAGAATGGAAGGTATTGATGAAGAGGCGGTTATTAAGTCCGCTCAGGAAGTAGGTATTTAAACTAAAAACCGGGTATTTCCCGGTTAATTTTTTACCCTAAAAAAGCGTGACAATGTGAAATCTGCTTTACTGTAGGCTAATACAAAATGAAATTTTTGAAACTTATTTTTGCAAATTACCCTAATTTATGATGAAAATGAGGAGCTATTTTAATTTGCTAATTCACACTGGTGGTCAACTTTTACGACTCAAACACTTTTTTAATTCAATCAATGATTTAGTATTAATTACATGCTCCTTTGTAAGCCATCCTCTGCGAGCAGTTAACACTCCGTATGCAATTTCGTCCATTTTAGCTGTATCATGGGCATCAGTATCAATGGAAATAGGTATTTTATAATCATAGGCTGCTTTATAGGCCAGCTCAGAGCTTAAATCTAATCGATCAACGGAGGAATTTATCTCCAAAATTTTATTTTCAGAGTGGGCTAAAGCAAATATCCGTTCTAAATCTACCTTATAGGGATTGCGCCTGCCAATGATTCTTCCTGTTGGATGAGCTAAAATATGTACATAGGGATTTTTTAATGCAGCTTCTATTCTACCTGTAATTTTTTCCCTATCTTGCCGAAACCCTGAATGAATTGAGGCAATAACTAAATCACAGCTGTCTAAAATATCATTGTCGTAATCCAGCTGGCCAGTATCAAGAATATCCGTTTCAACTCCGGTTAGAATTTGCAGATTATCAGATTTATTATTAAGTTCTCTGATTAATTTATGCTGCTCTTTTAAACGCTCTTCAGAAAGGCCTCCTGCAATTTTTAAACTTTTAGAGTGGTCAGTAATTGCAATATACTCATACTTTTTTTCTTTAGCTTTTTCAACCATATTTTCAATGCTTTTTACTCCATCACTCCAGGAAGTGTGTAAATGTAAATCGCCTTTCAGATCTTCTATTTCTAATAATTGAGGAATTTTTCCTTTCAATGCAGCCTGTAATTCTTTTTCTCCTTCTCTTAGCTCCGGCGGTATGTATAGCATACCTAAACACTTATAAATATCCGCCTCACTGTTGACATTTATACTATCCTCAGAATCATCAGGGTAAATGCCTTGTTCAGTTAATCTTAGATTAAGCTTTTCTGCCCTCTCTTTCATTTTGAGTTTATGTTTTTTGGATCCTGTTAAATTATACAAAGCAATCCAAAATTGTTTTTCCTCAACCATTTCTATTATTACTTTTATGCCTAACCAAGTCAGTACCACACACTTTTTTAGATCACTGTCTAATAGCTTTTTAACTTGCGGATGCTTTCGTAAAGTTTGCTTAATTATTTCAGAATTAGTTGTTGAAACTAATAAATCTATGGCTTCAACTTGATCTTTTCCACGACGTAAACTTCCACATACTACTCCTCGGTGCACTTCTGGAAGCTGCTTCAAATCTTCTATAAACTGTACTGCTAAAGGCATAGCAATTCCGATGGGGATATTGCTATAAGTGTTTTGTTTTAACATCTCAATACTACGTAGGATGTTTAATTCAGTTTTACTACCCATACCGGGCAAAGTACGAATTTTCTTCTCCAAGGTGGCTTTTTCTAAATCGGCAAGATCATTAACTCCTAATCTTTCATGAATTAATTTAATAGATTTGGGCCCTAAACCAGGAATTTTTAACAGCTCTTTAAGTGTCATGGGGATTTCTTTTTTTAATCGTTGATACAAAGCACACTTGCCAGTTGCTAAAAGCTCAGTAATTTGCAATGATAATTTTTTGCCTATGCCAGGCAAATGTTCTAGTTCCTGCCTAGATTTAATATTTGTTAATTCTTTTCCTAAATTCCTAACTGTCCTGGCTCCTTGCCTATAAGCCATAACTTTAAAAGGATCCTCTCCTTGCAGCTCCAAAAGATCTGCAATTTCTTGTAAAATCCAGGCTATTTCTAGATTTGTCATCTCATCACCTCACAGTCAATTACCCAAACTAATTTTCCCAAACTGATTACAATTAATGCTATAAAACGCTTTAATGCGAAGGGGCGAAGATAAATCAAAGAATCTGACTGCAGACATGAAGATTTATACAAAGAGAAGATAACCGAGGCTGAAATTGCATAGACGAGGATATAAAGGTCAGTTTGAGAAAATATCTATGACAACCCGGCGCAACTCCGCAAGCCCATTAAAAAGTATGGCCTTACCAAACAGTTGGTTTAAGGAAATAGGGTTAATTGATTTGGAAACATACAATGTCGGCGTTTTCTCACTTCTGCAAGAAATGACTGAGGTTTATCAGGAGCCGTATACGAGGCCCGTACATACGGTTCTGTGAGAAGGATAAAGCCGAAGCAAATTACTTCGGCTTTATCTTACTCGATTTAAAGTTCTTTAGCTTCTTCAATTAACTTTAAAAGAGAATCGTAATCATCCTGTATTTTCTTTTGTTCATCTGCAATATTTAGTGCAGCTAATACAGCTATTTTATAAAGAGGCAATGTATTATTTTTTTGAGCAATTTGTCTCATTTTTTGATCAACATAATTAGCTATTATTTCTATATATTCAGGAGCTTCATCTGATCGCACTACATATTCGGAATCGTAAATATTTACTACAGTACGAGATTTTTTATTCTGATTATCCTGTTGCAACCAAACGCCCCCTCTTAACTATTTAAATACAATATATTTATTTTCTCCATTTTTTATTAAAAATCCTGCTATCAGATAAAAGTATTACTCTCTAAGCTGGGCTTGAAAATTATTCTTTAATTCTGACTGAATTTTTAAATGTAATTCATTAACTTCGTTGTCAGTTAAAGTGCGATCCTGAGCTTGGTAGATAAGGTTATAAGCAATGCTTTTCCAACCTTCTGGCACTTGTTTACCTCTGTAGACATCAAACAGACTAAAATTAGCTAGCAACTCTCCCCCTACTTTAGTTATAATATCATTTACCTCTTGAATAGTAACTTTTTCAGGCAATAAGAAAGCCATATCCCTTTCAACGACTGGATATTTAGGCAAAGGTTGATATGTTTTTACTTTTTTGAATCCTTTTAGAAGTAAGCCCGTTTGTAATTCAAAAACATATACAGGCTGTTCTAATTCAAAATTTTGCAGTACAGTAGGATGAATTTCACCAATTACTCCAATAACCTGGTTTTCTACTAAAATTTCTGCCCCACGCCCGGGATGAAGAAAAGCGTAAGACTTACTAGGTTTAAATACAGCGGAAGTAGCATTCAACTTTAAAAATAATGCTTCAACAATTCCTTTTAAGTAATAGAAATCCTTTATTTCCTTAGGCCAATTCCATGTTTTAATCTGTTCACCAGTAACCAGGCCAGCAAGTATGGTAGCTTCCTCAGGTAAAGCTTCTCCAACCCTAGGTAAAAAAACCTTGCCGTTTTCAAAAATGCTAATATTTGTTTGTCGCCGCTTAATGTTCCTCGTAGCCACTTCTAAAAGCCCAGGAATTAAAGTTGTCCGCATTACGCTTTGCTCTTCGCTTAAGGGGTTCTTGATGGTAACTACATTTCTCCAAGTATGCTCTTTTTCCAAGCTTAATTTATCAAAAGCTTTTGGGCTGATAAAACTGTAAGTGATTACCTCAGTCATACCGCACCCAGTTAAAATATCCTTTGACCTCTCTACTAAGAGCTGCTCTGTACTCTTTTTACTTTGGGACATGGTTCCTACTGGGAGCGTTGTAGGTATTTCGTCATAGCCAAACATTCGAGCAATTTCTTCAATTAAATCTATTTCTATACTAATGTCTTGACGATAAGGAGGTATGCCCACTGTAAATTGTGCACCGTCTACTCTAACCTCCATATTAAGGCGTTCCAAATAATTAATAATTGTTTCCTGGCTTAAATTTATACCTAAAATTTGGTTCACTCTCTCAGGCCTTAATTTAACACATTTGGTAGGCTGATGCAGGGGATAAATATCGATATTTCCAGGAACACCTTGCCCAGCACCTAATTTTTCTATAAGATCTACTGCTCTGTTTAAAGCAGCAATAGTTCCTTCAATATTAATGCCTTTTTCATAGCGAGCAGAAGCTTCCGATCGCAAACCTAATTTGCGAGATGTTTTTCTAATACTTGCACCAGTAAAGTTAGCCGATTCTAATAAGATAGTTTTTGTCTGATTTGTTACCTCAGATTCCAGACCGCCCATGACACCAGCAATAGCAACTGCTTTTTTTTCATCAGCAATTATTAACATTTCTTGATCTAATGTTCTTTTATTATTATCTAATGTAAGTATTTCTTCTCCCGCATAAGCAGTACGTACAACAATATGATGTCCAGTTAAGCAATCATAATCAAAAGCATGTAATGGCTGTCCCATTTCCAGCATAACAAAATTTGTTATGTCTACAATATTATTAATAGAACGCATCCCTGCTGACTCTAAGCGATGTTTAAGCCATAAGGGAGATTTCCCGACTTGAACGTTTTTAATAACTCTAGCTGAATATCTGCCACAAAATTCAGGATTTGCAATTTCAACTGTAGCAAGTTTAGACGTTTCTTCACTTGTTTCTGATTCTTTTATTTCTGGAATTTGAAGTTTTGATCCTGTAATAGCACTAACTTCCCGAGCAACATTAATTATGCTTAAACAATCTGCCCGATTAGGCGTCAATTCTAATTCTAAAACTTCATCGTCTAGCCCAAGTATCTTTTGTACTGACTGTCCTACTTCAGCTTCCTGAGGCAAGCTCATAATTCCATTTCTTTCGTCCTCTGGAAGGCTAGCAGGATCTATTCCTAATTCTTGTGCCGAACATAGCATGCCATATGAAGCAATTCCTCTGAAATTTGCTTTGGAAATTTTTACTCCATTAGGTAAACTAGCCCCGACTAAAGCTACAGGTACTTTCATTTCAGGTTGAACATTAGTTGCCCCAGTAATAATAGTCAAAGGTTCTTCCCCAGATTGAACGTCTACTCGACAAATAACTAAGCGGTCAGCTTGAGGATGTTTTTCAATTGATTTAATTTTACCTACTACAACATTATTAATTCCTGCACCAGGTTTATGTATATTATCAATTGCCAAACCAGCCATAGTCAATTTATGTGCTAAGGTTTTAGTTGGCATATCTATCTGTACGTAATCTTTTAACCATTTTAAAGAAACCAGCATCTTATTCCCTCCTCTTTTACCTAAACTGTTTAATAAACCGAAGGTCATTATCAAATAAAAGCCTCAAGTCATCAATTCCATATTTTAACATAGCAATCCGTTCAATTCCCATCCCAAAAGCAAACCCAGTTACTTTTTCCGGGTCATAACCGGACATTTCCAAAACCCTAGGGTGTACCATGCCACTTCCTAATATTTCTAACCAACCAGAATCTTTACAAACTCTGCATCCCTTTCCTCCACACATTACACAGGCAATGTCCACTTCGGCGCTTGGCTCCGTAAAAGGAAAGTAACTTGGCCTGAGCCTAATCTTTTGTTCTTCTCCAAACATTTGTTTGACAAAAGCTAAAAGTATACCTTTTAAATCTGCAAATGTCACATTAGTATCTACCAAAAGGCCCTCAACTTGGTGAAACATAGGTGAATGGGTAGCATCATCATCCCGGCGATAAACCTTACCTGGTGAAATGATTTTAACTGGCAGCTGAGGAGTCATTTTTTCCATAACCCTAGCCTGTACGGGAGATGTATGTGTTCTTAAAAGCGTATCCTCAGAGATATAAAAGGAATCCTGCATATCCCTAGCTGGATGGTCTTTGGGCAAATTTAAGGCTTCAAAGTTATAGTAATCTAATTCAATTTCTGGGCCTTCAGCAACTGTAAAACCCATACCACTAAAAATACTCTTCATTTCATCTAAGATTAATGTTAACGGATGTTTATTTCCAACTTCAATCACCCGTCCAGGAAGAGTTACATCAATAGTTTCCTGAGCTAACTTTAGTTCTAAAGCTAAATGTTGCAATTTTTCTCGCTGCTCTACAATAATCGCCTCTAACTCGTTCCGAACCTGATTGGCCAATTGCCCTAAAACAGGTCGTTCTTCTGCAGTTAAATTTCCCATACCCCTTAATACCTGGGTTAATAATCCCTTTTTACCCAAATATTTAACTCGCAGTTCATTTAAGATATCCAAATTTTCGGCCTTAACTAATTCGCTGCGTCCATTTTTTCTTATTTGCTCTAATTGTTCTCGCATCCTGATCCTCCTACTTACATTTTTGGGCAAAATAAAAAGCCCTCATCCCAAGGGACGAAAGCCATCTTCCGTGGTACCACCCAAATTAATCCAAACTACGGATTACTTTATCGGTAATATAAAACCGTATTCCAGTAACGGTGGAAACCCGGCTAACCTACTCATAGTAAAAAGTCTACTTTCAGCTCGCTGTTTACAGGTGAACTTCATGGTTTACAACCTTAACAGCACTTTCAGTCCACGATGCTGCCTCCCTAAAAGGTTAGAAAACTATTACTTTTCCTGATCATTACATTTTATCTATTATTGTACAATTAATTTACGATACATGATATAAGCAGCTATGGAGCCTGTTTTCTCAAATATCCTCCAAAAAATATCGGCGGGTAAAAGCAAAAACACCACAACCTTTCCATGAGTTTTTTGGGGGAACTTTTTATGAACTGATTATATCATACCAATACTTGTCTTGGCAAGGAAATGGCGGATTCACAATCCCTTTTGACGTACAGTTTCGTAAATTAAAATTGCTGCAGCTACACTTGCATTTAAAGACTCCACCCCTCCAGGCATAGGAATCTTAATAATGGAACTAGCTCTTTGAAGAAAAATGTCTGCTGGGCCATGGTTTTCATTGCCAATTACCAAGGCGACTTTACCCGATAAGTCAATTTCATAATATTTTTGCCGACCATTTATATCAGCAACAACTAAGTTGTAATCGTAGTTTTCTATCGCTTTAATAATACCTTCAGTATCCTCAACTACAAAAGGTAAATAAAAAATACCTCCCATAGTTGAACGCAGTACTTTTGGATTATAAACATCTACAGAACCGCCGGTTAATAACAATCCCCCTGCTCCTGCTGCAGCCATAGTACGAATAATAGTGCCTAAATTACCTGGATCTTGAATACCATCAGCAACAACAACTAACTTCCCGGAATCCAACATATGATCCAATTTATAAACTCTCTTTTGGGCAATGATTAAAATTCCCTGGGGCGTTTGAGTCTGGGCTAAATCGTTAAAAATTTTTTCTTCAACTATAAATAACCTCGTCCGCTCTTCTAGATTTTGATAATAATCATCTGACTGTAGTTTTACGTAAGCAGAAGGTGTAAGTAAAATTGCTTCCAGCTTATATTTTGTTTCCATGGCTTCCTGCAAACTTCTAAAACCTTCTAAAACAAACAGACCCGTTTCTTCTCTAAATTTACGTTTTTCTAAATTCTTTACCAATTTAATATAGTGATTATGTCTGGAAGTAATTTCTGTCGCCAAGATATAATTCCTCCAAACTAAAAAAGGCAACCTTAGTCACCTTTTTAGACTTTTACTTTAAATTACTTTTAGCAGTAGCCACTAATTTACTAAATGCTTGGTTATCACTAACAGCTAATTCAGCAAGCATTTTACGATTAACTTGCACACCAGCTTGTTTTAATCCGTTAATCAAGCGGCTATAGGAAATGCCATTTTGTCTAGCTGCAGCATTTATTCTAGCAATCCATAACTTCCTAAAGTCCGATTTGCGTTTTTTCCTATGAGCATAAGCATATGACAAAGACTTCATAACTTGCTGATTTGCAGGTCGGAATAACTTAGACTTTGCACCAAAGTATCCCTTTGCCAGTTTTAATATCTTTTTATGACGGCGATGAGCTGTAACTCCTCTTTTAACTCGAGCCATAATATTTCCTCCTCAAATACAGTTTATAAGTATGGTAATAATTTAGTCAATTTTTGCTGATCGGTCTTATTGACTATAGTTGTCTGTCTTAAATTACGTTTTCGTTTTGGTGATTTCTTTCCTAAAATATGGCTTTTAAAAGCATGAGCCCTTTTAAATTTTCCAGTACCAGTTATTTTGAATCTTTTAGCCGCACCCCTATGGGTTTTCATTTTTGGCATAATTATTGCCTCCTTCTAGAGCTATTTTAAATCTTACTTATCTTGTTTAGGCGAAAGAATCATAGTCATATTTTTTCCTTCTACGTTGGGAGCTTTTTCAACTCCTGCAATATCGCTTAACTGGTTAGCAAGTTTGAGGCAAAGTTCTTTGCCAAGGTCAGTGTGAGAGATTTCCCGTCCTCGAAACATAATGGTTACTTTGACTTTATCTCCACTTTGCAAAAATTTAATAGCATTTCTAGCCTTAACTTGAAAGTCATGCTCATCAATACCCAGCCGGAATTTGACTTCCTTAACATTTATAACTTTTTGCTTTTTCCGTGCTTCTTTTTCCCGTTTGCTTTGCTCATAAGAGTACTTACCAAAATCCATGATTCTGCAAACAGGTGGTTTCGCGGCAGAAGCTACTTCTACTAAATCCACGCCTCTTTCCTGGGCTAATTTTAAAGCATCCTTAAGAGCTAAAATCCCTAGTTGATCACCATTTGTATCAACTAAACGAACCTCACGAGCACGGATCTCTTCATTGACTCTCAAATCCTTACTAATAATTTTCACCTCCAAAAAATTTACCAGCTAAATAATTAAAAATGCGGATGGTATATTCCATCCGCATTACATACTTAACCTTCTAAACTTAAACCTTATGAGCTCTTAGCAATAAGGTGAGAAGCGGACGGCTTCTACTTATAGATAATATTATTACCTAATTATATTACTAAAAAAATTACATTTAGTCAAGCGATATTATTCTTTGTTTTTAATTTCTTGCAGAATCTGCGTACAAATATTTTCAATTGACATGGTACCCATATCTCCAGCACTTCTTTTGCGCACTGCTACAGTTTTTTCTGTGGCCTCTTTTTCTCCTATAACTAACATATAAGGTATTTTTTCTAACTGAGCCTCTCTAATTTTATAACCGATTTTTTCATTTCTTCCATCTACTTCTACTCTAATTCCTTGATTTTCAAGTGTTTTCTTTATCTCATATGCGTAATCTAGCTGCTTATCAACAATTGGTAAAATACGAGCTTGTACAGGAGCTAACCAGAGAGGAAAAGCCCCAGCATAATGTTCAATTAAGATACCAATAAATCTTTCTATACTGCCAAAAATAACACGGTGAATCATTACTGGACGATGCTTTTGTCCATCCTCCCCAATAAAAGTTAAGTCAAATTTTTCGGGCATTTGAAAATCCAATTGAATTGTACCACACTGCCAGGTTCGTCCAATGGAGTCTTCTAAATGAAAATCAATTTTTGGACCATAAAATGCCCCATCGCCCTCATTAATTTTATAAGGCATATTTCTTTGTTCCAAAGCATTCTGTAGGGCGGAAGTAGCTTGTTCCCAAATTTCATCAGAACCCATGGCTTTTTCTGGTTTAGTCGAAAGTTCAACATAATATTTAAAACCAAATATGCTATAAAGAGAATCTATCATATTAATGACATTTTTAATTTCATCAGTAATTTGCGAGTGAAGCATAAAAATATGCGCATCATCTTGGGTAAAAGCTCTTACCCGCATCAGCCCATGTAAAACACCAGATTTTTCGTGGCGATGAACCAATCCCAATTCTGCCATGCGTAGAGGAAAATCTCTATAACTATGCTGTTCTGTTTTATAAACCAACAGTGCTCCGGGACAATTCATAGGTTTAATAGCATAATCTTGATCATCAATTTTAGTAAAGTACATATTTTCTTTATAATGATCCCAATGCCCTGATCTCTCCCACAAAGACCGATTTAATATGATTGGTGTTCTAATTTCTAAATACCCGTTTTTGCGGTGCTCAGCACGCCAAAAATTTTCTAATTCATTGCGGATAATCATGCCTTTCGGATGGAAGAAAGGGAAACCAGGGCCTTCTTCATGCAAAGTAAATAATCCTAACTGTGCTCCTAATTTACGATGGTCTCTCTTTTTAGCCTCTTCCAGTTTATTTAAATAATCATCAAGTTGGGATTGTTTTGGAAATGATGTACCATAAATTCGCTGTAGCATTTTATTCTTTTCATTTCCGCGCCAATATGCTCCCGCTAGGCTCATTAATTTTACTGCTTTAATTTTACCCGTAGATGGTACATGGGGCCCAGCGCAAAGGTCTACAAAATCGCCTTGCTTGTACATACTTATTACAGCATCTTCCTGTAAATCATTGATTAGCTCTACTTTATATATTTCACCTTGTTCCTCAAAATACTTAAGAGCCTCTTCTCTGGGAACCTCTTTTCTATCAAAAAAATAATCTGCTTTAATAATCCGTTTCATTTCTTCCTCAATAGCATTTAAATCCTCCGGAGTAAAAACATGGGTTGTATCAAAATCATAGTAAAATCCATTAGTTATTGCAGGTCCAATGCCGAATTTAACATCTGGAAAAAGGTGTTGCACAGCCTGAGCCATAATATGGGCAGTACTATGGTGGTATGCTTTTGCTCCATCTTCGTTTTCAAAAGTTAAAATTTCTAATTCTCCATCTTTATCTATTTTATGATTTAGATCTACTACCTGGCCGTTCCATCTAGCTACTAAGGCCGTTTTTGCTAATTTTTGGCTAATTGAACGTGCAACTTCTGCTATTGTTATTCCGACTGGAAATTGGCGTTGATAGCCATCTTTTAAAGTGATATTGATTTCCGACATATCAATTCCTCCTTTATATTGAGCAATAAAAAACTGCCAATCTCAAAGAGACGGCAGCACCGCGGTTCCACTCTTGTTAGAAAAGCAAAAACTTTTCTCACTTAACTCGATAACGCTCGAGAACGCCGAAACATACTTAATTCCGCTCCGGTACTCAGGGGTGGTCTTCGACTAACCAAACCTAGGAATACTCACAGCAACTGTATTCCCTCTCTTTAAGCTTAAATTAGCCTACTTTCCCCTTCATCGCTTCTAAGTATTTTTCTAAGTAAATTATATTCCCACCGACTATAATTTGTCAAATTTTTAACTACCAAATAATCTACTCTTCACGGCATTTACTACATCCCGGACATATTACTACTCTCTCACCAAATACATTGTCAATGATTTTAATTGTGTTCTTAACTTCCTCCATATCTGGCAAGTGTAAGACTATCTGCTGAGGAGCTGTTGTTATTAGGGCACTGATTAGTAAATCTTCATAATTTATATCAGTGTCATATAAATCAACAACAAAATCCTCCAAATATTCATTAGTAATTACATTTTGTTTAGCATCGTATAATTGAAAGTAACCAGATGGTTTCAGTAGCACATGTACTTCTTGTACCTTAGTATCTTGCATTTCAACAAAATGACGCAAAAGTCGAATAAATTCATTATATTCCTTCTCCATTAAAAAACTATCTACTGCTGAATCTACGGCTTCTTCTAATTCACTCACATATTCTTTCAGCCTAAACTTAATAAATCCATCAATTATTAAATCATCATGGGTTTCTAGATACTCTGCAATTTTTAATAATATTCTGTTTTTCCGAAGCAAGTTATCTTCATCTGCCAAAAATTGCAATGTCTTATCAAATATATTTTGTTTTTCTTCTTCTGTAAAATAACTATAACTACTTTTTATTATACCTTTAATTAAGTTTTCTTCCCATTTAGAAACTACTACTTCGGAAATTACCTGTGCTAAAAAATGTTTGAACTGCAATCCACCTTTGTCTGTCTTAGTTTTAGGTACTATGTTATAACCAAGAAAAGTATAATCTCCACTTGCTTTTTCCTGTAAATTGTATTCCACACCTTCAGCCTGCAACAACTTGAGTTCGTCATCAAGTTTATTGCGAATGAAATCGATGTGTCTGGTAGTGCCAATTGATATTAGCGACATCGTTTTCACCCCTTCTCCTGCTATATTATATGTGTGGAATTTTATTTGTATACAAATTTGGATTCTATCCTTATTTTGATAAAATAAAAACAAAGGAATTTAAAAGAAAGACAAATTTCTTTCTTCTAAATTCCTTTTAGATGGTGGTCGCTACTGGACTTGAACCAGTGACCCCTTGCATGTCAAGCAAGTACTCTAACCATCTGAGCTAAGCGACCAATAAAAAATTGCCGAACACTTATATAGTATAGCTAAATATAAATATTTGTCAAGAATAAATTAAGAAAATCACGGCAGGCTAGAGTATTCCAGCCTGCCGATAAATTATACAATACCCTGTGCTTTCATGGCTTTAGCAACTTTCATAAAGCCAGCTATGTTAGCTCCCACAACCAAATTATCTTCACAGCCAAATTCTTTAGCTGTTTTGCTTGCATTTTTATAAATATTTACCATAATATCTTTTAATTTTGCATCTACTTCTTCAAAAGTCCAGGAATATCTCATGCTGTTTTGGGACATTTCTAAAGCTGATGTTGCAACTCCTCCTGCATTGGCAGCTTTAGCAGGTCCAAATAAGACTTTATTATCCATGTAAACTTTAATTGCTTCTGGAGTTGATGGCATATTAGCTCCTTCGGCTACTGCCCAAACTCCATTTTTAACTAATATTTTGGCTGATTCTTCATCAATTTCATTTTGTGTTGCACAAGGTAAGGCAATATCTGCTTTAATTGTCCAAATACCTTTGCATCCTTCATGATATTCAGCAGAAGAATGGTACTTAACATATTCTGAAATTCTTTTTCTTTCAACCTCTTTAATTTGTTTTACTATATCTACTTTAATACCCTCTGGATCATACACGTAACCACTTGAATCACTAACTGCTACAACTTTAGCTCCTAACTCTTGAGCTTTTTCCGTTGCATAAATAGATACGTTACCAGAGCCAGAAATAATAACAGTGGCACCTTTAAAAGATTTGCCTTTATCAGCAAGCATTGCTTCTGTAAAGTAACATAAGCCATAACCAGTTGCTTCTGTTCTCGCTAAACTGCCGCCCCACTCAAGGCCCTTGCCAGTTAATACTCCCTCATAAGCGTTTCTTATTCTCTTATATTGCCCAAACATAAAACCAATCTCTCTGCCGCCAACACCAATGTCGCCTGCAGGAACATCTGTATCAGGACCAATATGTCTATAAAGTTCAGTCATAAAACTTTGGCAAAATCTCATAACTTCTGCGTCGGATTTACCTTTAGGATCGAAATCTGATCCACCTTTACCACCACCAATTGGCAGCCCTGTTAATGAATTTTTAAAGATTTGCTCAAACCCAAGAAATTTTATAATACCTAAGTTAACAGAGGGGTGCAGCCTTAGTCCACCTTTATAAGGACCGATTGCGCTGTTATATTGTACTCTAAAACCACGATTAATTTGTTGCTTACCTTGATCATCAACCCATGGCACCCTAAACATAATTACTCTTTCTGGCTCAACAATGCGTTCCACAACTTCCTTATATTCAGGGTATTTTTCTACCACTAGTTCCAGGGATTCTAATACTTCCTCTACAGCCTGGTGAAACTCTGGCTGATCCGGATCCCTTTTTAAAATCTTTTCCATTACTTCATCTTTTAAAGACATATAACCACTCCTTAGAATATTTAAATTAAATATGTATGACAGTTAGAAAAATAAAAAAAGCAACAGCTAAATAACCTGCTGTTGCTAGTTTGCATTAACAGAAGCTTCTTGGACATCGTTGCCCTAAAATTATACCGTTTTAAAAAAGCAAAAAAAATTTACTTACTTGAATAGATTTTACTAGGATTTTTGCAAATTAACAACACTTTTTTTAGATGTATACAGTATTCTACCTTAATACTTAACTAAGTATTCATTTCTTTCCCAAGGATGGATTGTCTTCTGATACCTTTGCCATTCCAATTTTTTCAGATTATAATATAAATCCACAATGTGTTTACCTAGAACTTTTTGAACTAATTCATCCTGCACTAATAAATCCAATGCTTCATTTAAATTTTGAGGTAATACTATTTCACCTAGTTCATCAGGTACATATGGCTTTCGAAGTTCCAGACTTTTTTCCATTCCATCTATTCCAGCAGCTAACAAAACTTCCAACGCTAAATAGGGATTGCAACACCCATCAGGACTTAACACTTCAAGCCACAATTCCCGCTCACTATTTTGAGCTATCCGCAACATCGTTGCTCTATTATCTACGGACCAACCTAAAACATTAGGGGATAATTTAGAAGCAATTAAACGTTTATATGAATTTACCAAAGGATTTGTTATAGCAGTAAGGCCTCGACCATGCTCCAGTATTCCAGCCATAAAATTTTGAGCTTCTATAGACATTTGATAATTTTCCTGATGGCTATAAAACACATTCTGTAAAGCTTTATAAAGACTAAAACTAATTTGTAATGCAGATCCATCCATATCCGAAAAAGGCTTAGGCATAAAAGATGCATGCAGTCCATGCCTTTGGGCAATTGTACGTACAACAAAGCGTAAGGTTGCTATTTTATCTGCTAAAGATAATATATGATCTGATTTAAGTGCTATTTCGTGCTGCCCTTGGCCCGCTTCATGATGTGATGAGCCAATTTCAAAACCCATTTCTTCCAAGGTCAATACCATTTCCCGGCGGGCATTCTCCCCTAAGTCAAGTGGTGTAAGGTCACAAAAGCCACCACGGTCATGTGTCATTGAAGTTGGCTGTCCCATTTCATCCTGCTTAAATAGGTAAAATTCAGCCTTAGCGCTTCCCAAAATCATAATATCTTTAAGTTTCATATTGCTAAGCACTTTTTTTAGGCTGTTTCTAGAACAACCCGGGTAAGGAGTACCATCTTCATTATTAATATCACAAATTAACCGAGCAACTGCCCCTTCTTTTGGACGCCAAGGGAAAATAACGAAAGTATTAGGATCTGGCATCAGTCTAATTTGTTTTTTACTGCTTGTCACTATTCCGTCCACCGCTGAACTATCAAAAAGTTCAAAACCTTCTAAGACTCTTGGTAAATCTTTAACTGTAATAGCAATATTTTTTAACATTCCAAAAATATCAGTAAATTGTAAGCGGACAAATTTCACATGGTCTTCTTCAGCCCTTTGGATAACGTCTTTTTTAGTTAACATTAGTATCCTCCTTTAAGGGTTTAAACACTAGAACTTAGTAATCTAATTATCTCTCTGGCAATTTGTTTCATGTTTTTTGATTGATCCATACTTAGCTTACGCATTAATTTATATGCTTCGCCTTCATCAATTTTTTTTGCTTTTACTAACAATCCTTTAGCCCGTTCGATTAACTTTCTTGCTTCAAGTTCATCAAGTAATTTTCTTTTTTCTTGTTCAATAATTAAATTGCGCTCATGCCAATTAATGGCTAGTTGAGAAGCAATAATGAGACTGTTACTTTCAACTGGTTTAAGCAGCAAATTATAAGCCCCACAGTCTTTAGCACTTTGTAGGATTTCCCAGGAAAAAAATGAAGCCACCAAAATTATTGGGCTGCCTTTTTGCTCACTAACTACACGAGCTATCTCAAAACCATTCCTTCTAGGCAAATCAGTGCTGACTAAAGCTAAGTCAGGTTGCAGTTCAAAAATTAAGTTAGCAGCTTCTCTTCCATCGCCTGTTTCCCCTATAATTATTGCACCTGTTTGGATTAATGTATTCGTAATGGCTTTGCGCTGTCCTTTTTCTGGTTCGGCAACAAAAACTTTAAAGCCATACATATTTACTCACCACTTACAGTTACCAAACATTGCGGTAACCAGGGCTAGTAAAAACATTGCGGTAACCAGGGCTAGTTTATCTGATTCATTAAGTATTTGCAGCTGTTGGCCAATGTTCCTTGGATGAGTTATTAAATACGTAATTTTAAAAGTTCTAGTAAAAGTTCTTCTAGAAACTGCTCCGTTTTTTTTAGTCATAAATAAATCTCCTAAAATAGTAATCTAAATACCTAGCTTATATTCTATTGTAAAATAATTTTTCCTCTAAAATAAAAAAGGCATTTATCACTATTCATGAATAAATGCCTTTAAATACAAATTTAACATAACATCTAATTTATTTTAGTTCAAAACTTCCGCAGTCTGTTTGCTCAACTTTATCAGCAGTAGAAACATTTTTTACCACTTTGATTTGTTCTAAAGAACAATAATTAGCTGAATCGACATGGTATTTGCATTCCGTAACTGTGCATCCGATATTTTCATTTTTGTTCATTTAATTACCTCCTAAATTACTTTCAATTATTATCATATATTATTATTCTATAACTTCAAAAAATTATACTGCCTTAATTTATCCATTTGTCTATCTTCTGTTGACATGTTAAAACCTCGTAAAATACATCTCCTTTATATTTTAAACGTTGAGGCATGCTTTTTAGAGTAAACATATCAGGTGTAACGCCATTGCTCAATTCCTCCCACTCTAATGGACAAGATACTGGTGCACCCTTTCTTGGTCTAGGGCTATAAGGAGCAATTATGGTTTTACCTTTAATATTTTGAAGATAGTCCAAATATAATTTACCTTTTCTATCTATAATTTTTCGCTCTGTAGTCACTATTTGCGGAAAAGTAATTTCTAGTACTCTACAAAAGAAATAAGCAAATGACCTAACTTCTTGGTAAGTATATTTAGGTACCAAAGGAACATAAACTTGCAAGCCAGTAGCTCCAGATGTTTTTGGAAAACCCTTTAACCCTTCCAAAAGCAATAATTCTTTTAATGCTAGTGCAATCTTTCGAACATCTTCAAAGTCCGTCTCTTCCATAGGGTCCAAATCAAAAACTGCAGCCTTAGGACAATCCAGATTATCTATACTAGAAAGCCATGGATGTAATTCCAAACAAGCCTGATTAGCTGACCAGAGCAAGCTTTTTAAATCGTTTATTAGTGCATAATTAATTTTTTTGGCTCGCCCAGTTGATAAGCTAATTTCAGTATAGGTATCCATCCAACTAGGGGCATAAGCGGGTAAATTTTTTTGGTAAAACGCCTTTCCTGCTATTCCGTTAGGATACCTTGTAAACACCATTGGACGATTTTCTAAATGCGGTAATATATACTCACTAACCTGGACATAGTAATTTATTAGATCGGCCTTTGTTACTTTATCCTCAGGCCAAATATATTTATCTAGGTTGGTAAAATTTAATTTCTCTTGCTCTACTAATACTATGGGCATTGTCGCCACCTACCATTAAATTAAATGAATCGGTGATTAAATGTTAGACCTATTTAGACCTTTTAAACCTATGGAACCTAAAATTTTTCCTGAGCCTTTTGACAGCGAAGACTACGGTTTTCAAATTAAATGGGATGGGACACGTATCCTTGCGCATATATATAACAATAAAATTATTTTATTTAATCGAAAAAAAAACGAAAGAACTCTCCAGTATCCTGAAATTACAGATCAACTTTCTAGTATCTTTAATAATAAACAAGTTATTTTAGATGGGGAAATAATCTATCTCTCCCATGGTAAGCCCAATTTTCAAGAATTAATGCGGCGTGATAAAGCAAAAGATGCAGGCACAATCAAATTATTACTTAACAAAATGCCCGTAACCTACATTGTTTTTGATATTCTTTTGCTTGATGGAAAAGAGCTGCAAACGTTGACTTTTAAAGAGCGGGATGAAATATTAAAAAATACCCTTATACCGAAATCTAATGTTATAACAACAGATACTTTCCCTATGAAAGGTAAAGCATTATTTAAAGTAGCCTCTGCACATAACCTTGAAGGAATTGTAGCTAAAAAATTTAATAGTCCCTATCAATTAGCATCCAAAACAGCAAACTGGTTGAAAATAAAAAATTGGCGAACAATGAATGTCACTATCGGGGGATATATTTGCCAGGGAAACGATTTACGTTCTTTATTAATTGGCACAAAGGAAAATGAAGCACTAATCTATCAAGGTAAGGCAGCAGCTGGTTTAGACCAAAAACAGCTCAAAGATTTATTTGAAAAGTTGCATGAACAACAAACTAAATCTTCTCCTTTTCATCACTATCCGAAACTTAAAGAGAAAATACAATGGGTAAATCCTTTAATTGAATTAGTAGTAGAATATCTTGAATTTACTGAAGAAGGTTATTTAAGACAACCTGTAATAAAAAAAATCCTTTATTAAGCATTAGCAATCTTTTTACGACTGCGTATTTTTTTCTTTGGTTGCTCTTTATTTTGTTCTTGCAAAGCTAAACTAGCTTTTAATGCTTCCATTAAATCTACTACTTTTTCCTTATTTGCCTGAGGAATAGTAATTTCTTGACCCGTAATTTTTGCTTTAATTATGTTAAGTAAAGCTTCTCGATATTCATCTGTATATTTTTCCGGTTCAAAGGAAGCTGCCAAAGACTGTATTAACTGGACTGCCATTTTTATTTCATTATCATGTATTTTTATATCTACATTTAAGGGGATCTCTTTTGCCTCGCGAATTTCATTAGGAAAAAACATTGTTTCCATCATAATGTAATCATTAGCATAAGGACGTAAACACGCCAGACTTTGTTTGGAACGAATTGCAACTTTAGCAATAGCTATTTTCCCCGCTTGCTGCATTGCCATTCTTAATAAAATATAAGCCTTTTGACTAATATCTTCAGGACCTAATAAGTATGAACGATCGTAATAGATAGGATCTATTTCTGGCAAATCAACAAAATCAATTATATCAATAGTTCTTGTAGTTTCATCAGGTATACTTTCCAAATCCTTTTCGTTAATTACGACAAATTTACCCTTTTCATATTCGTAACCTTTAACAATTTCATCTTCCTCTATTTTACGATTACAGACAGGGCATACTTTTTCATAATGAATTGGCGTTCCACATTCTTTATGCAGCTGACGAAAACTAATATTCTTTTTTTCAGTAGCAGCATACATTTTAATTGGTATACTAACTAATCCGAAGCTAATTGAACCTTTCCACATTGCACGCATTTGCTACTTCACCCTCTAAGCCTTTATTTCAAACTATTAATAGCTTCTCAAATAAATCATCATTTAAACAAATATAATAGTACCAATTTGTTCAACATCTGGTGAATATTCCATCAATACAGACAAAAATATACAAGCTTAAATAAATAGGCAAAATGGCTAAGGTTATTATTACGTACAAATACATAACCTGTTTTCCCAACTTCAGCCCAGGAAATCTTGGTTTCTAAGCCCTCTGATACAAAACTAGTTGGAATTATATTACATTACTTACAAACTTATTTAGTTGATTATGAAGCATCTGTCATGCAATTATCTTCCCACTTTATCTAAAAATAATAATATTTATTATAGTGAATTTAATCTTAACTATAGTTTTAAGTCTAATTTTTGTGTAACTTTTAAAACATTGCTCCAAGGGGTAAAATTTAAGATACCATTAATATCTTTATACAGTATTCCTATTGCTGTAACATTCAAAACCTGAGCATATCTGGGCTTGACATATTACCGCAGGACTTTATAAAACAAAGTCAATTCTAGTAATTTACATCAGAATTGACGTAAATATAATTATTATCTTTTTGTTTTAAATTCAATAAGAGGTTTAATTTGCCGATTTTTCTCACTGTTTATCTCAGGTGTAAGTACAGCTGAAAGATAGTCATATAAATTTGCCTTAATGGGCATAAAATAAATATTTGTATTGGTCTGATTAATAAAGTCAATTATTTTGGTTGCAAAATTTACATTCCAGACTAGGTTAGGTCTAAAATCAGCTGGAAAAACCACATTATTTTTTGTTTCCCAATAGTTGACAGAATTCTCGGATAGAACTGGCGATATTCCCCAAAAAACATCCTTTCCACTTAAAATTTCAGCATATATTTCCATTAGCCTTAAGTCAAAAAATGGTTGAGTAAAAAATCCGTCTGCTCCAACATCGATTTTACGCATTATATAGTCATGCTCTTTGCTTATACTTTGTCGATAAGGATCGATAGCTCCATAGACTTTTAGCTCTGGCAGTTCATTTTTCAGCTTCTTTATAACATCTAGGCTTGTAGTAGGATATATTTTTTTTGACATATCCTGAGGAAAATCACCTGTTACAACTAAAACTTCTCTAATGTTATATTCCACGAATTTCTCAAGTAAGGGAAAAGGCCTTTCCAAATTAATATCGATGGCTCGTATATGAGGAATGATATCCAGCTGAAATTTGTTTGTATACTTACCAGCTTCCCAACTGCGTATATCGAAGCGAAGCAAATCGGGAACATTAATAGTTTTAATTAAACTAAAATTATCTTTAATTAATTTTAGATCTTTTAACAAAGATTTTTCACTTCGAGGCACAAGTTCCACAGATATTATTGACATTTTTATCACCCCAGTTAGTATTATTTATCAGTCCAAAAAAAATTATAGATACTATTTGACATATTTTCAAATACTATTGTACAAAAAAAAAGCAGGGTGTTTAATAACCCTACTTCAAAATTATAAATGAGGTAAAAACTTTTTTTAACTAGTCTTAGCTACCTTTGATGCTTCAATAATTTTATTAGCAATAACCGAAGGAACTTCTTCATAATGTGCAAATGCCATCGTAAAACTACCCCGACCTTGAGTGATAGATTTTAAATCAATTGCATATTTGTACATTTCAGATAGTGGCGCCAGTGCACGAATAATTTGATATTTCCCTTTAGGCTCCATACCTAATATTCTTCCTCGTTTAGCATTAAAATCGCCAATAATGTCCCCCATGAATTTTTCCGGTACGGTTACTTCTACTTGCATATATGGTTCTAGCAATACGGGTTTTGCTTTTTCCAACGCTTTTCTAAAGGCTAAAGATGCAGCAATTTTGAAAGCCATTTCAGAAGAATCAACCGGGTGGTAGGACCCATCCGTTAAAGTAACCTTAACATTTGTTACAGGATACCCTGCCACTATTCCCTCGGTCATGGCTTCCTTAATACCTTTTTCTACTGCAGGTATATACTGCTTCGGTACAGAGCCTCCAAAGATAGTTTCCTCAAATTCAAATTCCTTTTCTTCAATTGGAGCAAGATCAATAAAAACATGACCGTATTGACCATGCCCCCCCGATTGTTTTTTATGTTTCCCTTCTATCTTTTGAGTAGCTACTTTAATTGTTTCACGATAAGGAATTTTCGGGGTAGCCATTTCAACATCAACACCAAATTTACGGTGTAGTTTTTCTAAGGTAATATCTAAATGGGTCTCTCCTAACCCTATAAGTAAAGTTTCTTTAGTTTCCAAATCTTTTTTTACTCTTAATGTAGGATCCTCTTCTAATAAACGGGCAATTGCATTGCCAAGTTTATCCTCATCGCCTTTACTTTTTGGTTGGATAGCAACTGGCAAATTAGGTTCTGGAAAATCAATACCTTCCAATTGTTTTGGATTTTGTTTATTAGTTAATGTATCTCCAGTTGCAGTAAATTGAAGCTTTGTTAAAGTAACAATATCACCGGCTTTAATTTCAGAAACAGGATGCTGTTGTTTACCAACCATAGTAAAAAGTTGCCCAATTTTTTCTTCATTTTCTTTGTTAGAATTGTATACAGATATTTCAGGTTTTAATGTTCCATTAAAAACTTTCAGGAAACTTATTTTACCTACATAAGGATCTGCTAGTGTTTTAAATACTAAAGCAGCCAATGTTTCGTCCACAACTTCAGAACTAACGGCTGCATCCAAGGGTGATGGGAAATATTCAACTATAAAGTCTAATATTGGGGAGATTCCAATATTTTTTAAAGCAGAACCGCACAAAACGGGAACTACTTTTGATGTAATTATTCCATTTCGTAATCCAGATTTAATTTCATCTGTAGTTAATTCAGCCCCATCAAGATACTTAATTAGCAGATCATCGTCCCCTTCAGCAGCTGCTTCAATTATATTTAAACGCAAAGTGGTAACATCATTTTCTAGCTCAGTAGGGATAGGCGCTTCCTGAAACTTTCCAGTTCCCTCCTCATATAATAATGCTTTTAAGTTAATGATATCTATAATACCTTTAAATGAATTTTCCGCACCAATTGGTATTTGCACTGGAATTATTCTCTTTCCATTATCCTGCGTAAAAACTTGTAATTCGTCTAAAACTTTTGAAAAGTCTGCATTTTCACGATCCATTTTGTTAATGTAAAATAAACGAGGCAGGTTATTTTCTTCTGCATAATCCCAAATAACCTGTGTTTGAACTTCTACACCCGAAACAGCACAAACAGTAAATATTAAACTGTCCGCAACTCTTAAGGTTCCTTTCACATCACCAATGAAATCAGCGTAACCAGGAGTATCCAAAAAATTGATTTTAGAATTCTGCCATTCAAGCGGAGCTAAAGCCATCTTAATAGTTATTTTTCGTTTAATTTCCTCAGGTAAATAATCTGTTGTTGTATTACCTTCATCAACTTTTCCTAATCGCGATATTACTCCCGCATTAAATAAAAATGCCTCTGTAAGCGATGTTTTTCCCGCGCCCCCATGGGCTACAATTCCAACATTTCTAATCTTACCTGACTCGTAGACTTTCATTTGCCTCCTCCTTTGTTCATGGCTTGTGTAATTCTAAAATGACGGTCTTGAAAAAAAACCGCCTGTTTCCTTGATGTAATATATGTTCTGTTATATAAAAATAAAATCCTTTTTTTAACAAAAGTTTTTTTATATTTTAGGAAATTAAACTTTTTAAATTAACAAAAACATTTATTTTTTTCTTAAACGATAATTACCAGCATATTAATTAATAAGTAAAATTTGGAGGGAAAACTATTGCAAAAATTTTTTCAAGGTGCATTTTTATTAATAGCTGCTAATTTAATTAATCGGATTTTAGGATTTATCTATAAAGTCTACACAGTAAGACTGATTGGGGCTGAAGGGATTGGTCTTTTTGAATTGGTATTTCCTATTTATAACTTAGTACTTGTTCTAACTACTGCTGGAATTCCTTTAGCAATTCCTAAATTAATATCAGAGGAATTTGCCAGGCATAACTATAAGCAAGTTAAAAAAATCTTTTTGGTCGCCTTGTTTATCTTAGCAACCTCTGGATTCCTAAGCACAACTGTTCTTCTTTGGTCTGCACCATACTTAAGTATAAAATTCTTTTCAGATCAAAGAGTCTATTGGTCATTTGTGGTAACACTTCCTGCAATTTTTATTGTAGCAATAAGTTCAGCTTTCCGAGGTTATTTTCAAGGAATGCAAAATATGCTTCCAGGATCTACAAGTCAGGTTGTTGAACAAATAGTAAGATTTACAGTAGGAATAATTGCTGTTCAATTTTTGCTTCCTTATGGTTTAGAATTGGCTGCAGCCGGCTTAGCATTAGCCATGGTTTCAGGAGAATTTGCAGGGCTATTATCTTTAGTTGCATTCTTTTGGAAAAAAAGAATTAACCAAATTTCGCTTAAATATTTTAAAAATGAAAGAACTAACATCCTAAGAATTTTATCATCTATTTATAAAATAGCAATACCAACTACACTGACTAGAGTTATACTTGCTGCAACATTGACTGCTGAAGCTATTATAATACCCATTAGACTTATTAATTCGGGTCTAACCATGTCTCAAGCTACTCAGAGTTACGGTCAGTTTTCAGGAATGGCCTTTTCCTTAATCAATTTACCTACAATTATTACAGTTTCTTTAGCAATCTCACTTGTTCCAGCTATTTCTGAAGCATTGGCTTTAAATGATTATAACCTAATTAGGAAAAGGACAAATCAAGTACTAAAAATTACAATTTATACTGCAATACCTTGCTTAGTAATATTTTTCTATTTGTCAAGAAATATTATGCAAGTTGTTTATAATACAACTGAAGCTAGTGCAATTTTAGCTACACTAGCTTTAGGGTGCCCCTTTTTCTATTTACAGCAAACAACTAATGGAATACTGCAGGGACTAGGAAAAGTAAATTTAATTTTTAAAAACGCTTTAATTGGAAGCATAGTTACTTTGGCAGGGATTTACTGGTTAACTGCATTACCAAATATTGGAATTCAGGGAGCATCAATGGCCGTAATTGCCGGTTCAGTAATAATTTCTTATCTTAACTTTGTATCCTTATTGAAATTTACTCATTTAAAGCCTAATTGGTTTCAAATTCTTTTTGCCCCAATTTTTGGAGGCATTGGCATGTATTATTTTCTTAATAGTTTTTTTCAAAACATTGGGGGCTGGTTTTCTTTGGTATGGGCATGTATGTTAAGTTTTGCATTATACTCTTTAATCTTAATTATAACTGGATGTATTAAACTTAAAAGAATATACGTTAGTTTAAAATGGTTTTAAATGTTTACTTTTTAAATAATTAATTAATTCATAGTTTGTCAAATCAAACCCTAGTGGAGTTAACGAAATAGATCTGTGTTCTAAAGCAGCAACATCTGTACCTAATTTTGCTTCTAGGGCAATGGGTTGACCCCCTAACCAATAATAGTCTTTTCCCCGGGGGTCTTTTCTTACTTCTACTGAATTTTCATAAAGACGAAGACCTTGGGAAGTAATCTCTAGTCCTTTTACGGGCCCCTTGGAAACACATGGTACATTAACATTTATTAGCGCATTATTGTCTAATTCTATTTCATTAATCTGTAAAATTAATTTTTTAACAGTTTCTGCTACAAAGACAAGGTCTTCGGACAAGGCACCTTCTTCTACAGAGACTGCAATTGCTGGAACACCATTAATTATTGCTTCAATAGCTGCTGAAACAGTGCCTGAATAAATTATATCTGTCCCAAGGTTAAATCCGTTATTAATACCCGATACAACGAAATCAGGTTTATGGTCTAATAATTTATCAAGTGCCAATTTAACACAGTCAGCAGGTGTCCCAGATACAGAATAACCATAGCTTTCGTTTTCTAATAATACTTTATTAACTCGCAAAGGTTTATGCATAGTAATGCCGTGACCTGCTGCACTACGCTCTCTTTCTGGTGCTACAGTAAAAACTTCTGCAATTGTCAACAAGGAACGTTGCAAATATTTTATTCCCTGAGCATCTATACCGTCGTCGTTAGTAAGTAGTATTTTCATAAATCCCCCTTATTAATTTGACTACATTTTCGGCAAAAACCATAAAACTTAAGTTGATGATCTACTATTTCAAAATTTTTTTTTCTGTTAATTGCGGCTTCTAAAGTTTCTAATAAATCATCTTCAAACTCTTCTACATAACCACAACGTAAACAAATTAAATGATGATGATGGTGGACTTCCTGATCGTTAAATTCATATCTACTTTTACCGTCACCAAATTGAATCTTTTGTAATACATCTAAATCAGCGAAAAGATCTAAAGTACGGTAAACAGTTGCCAGACCTATTTCAGGATGACTGCCTTTTACAATTTTATATACTTCCTCAGCACTTAAATGCTGTTGAGCATTTTCCAAAAAAGCTTTCAAGATCACCTGCCGTTGTGGCGTTACCTTGTAATCTTTGTCATGCAATTTTTTAAATATTTTTTCCAAGCTTTTCATTAATATTACCTCACAATACCAATTTGCGCTAATTGACTCTAACAACTATTATTTAATTAATTCAACGTTTTCAATACTTAACCTCTAAATAAAAGATTAAAACCAAAGAAATATTTTGAATTAAGTTATATCAAAATTTTTTAGGCATATAAGTAATTGTAAGGAGGTGCTTGCTTTGCCTAAGTCGAGCAAAGATAAAAATGTACATTCAAATCATTTAAATCCCACTATAATTGGTTTTTTTAACGCAATCATTGTTACCATTATGTTAGTTATAACACTTAGCCTATTTTTCTATTTTTCCTCATTTTCAGAATACCATTTAAGTAATCTTTCAGTAATAGTAGTAGTGCTCAGCGTATTCTGGGGAGGATTTAAAGCAGCCAATCTAACGGAAACTAATTTATTATTACATAGCTTAGGAGTAGGATTTTTATATTTAATTTTTACTATACTCCTGGCAATTTTAATTTCCGAACCTTTAAGTTTCATCTCCATATGTATAAAACTGCTCTACTGTCTAGGAGCAGGAGCGGCTGGGGGAGTAGTTGGAGCCTCATTTAAATAAAATTAGTTAAATATTTAAAAAGAGAGTAGTTTATACTACTCTCTTTTTAAGATTGTTTTAATATTTTCTTTAAGAGACCTTTTATAAAACCTGGCAGTGAAATGAAATATACTTTCATTAAATTCACCCCTTTTTAAAAATACCCATTTCCCTTACTATATTATTGTTCATCTTGAAAAAAGTGATTTGTTTAGCTTGAAAAGTTATGGTAAATAATAACATCATTATCTTCTACCTTACTCCTAAAACTTTTAAAATATAAAATAATAAGAACAGCAATAAGATTAATAAGCAGTAATTTAATATCTGTGCTAACAACAGCAGCACTTGCTGGCAAAACGGCTAAATTGAAAAGTTTAAACTTGTCTTTATTTTTTATTAGCAAAAAACCACTTAAACAGCAAGCTAGATAAATCTGAATAAAGCATGGGATTAATACTAACATTTGACCTATAAGCCCGCTGGTAATACTTGTTAAATTTTTATTTTTTGTAAAAATATAGCCCATAGCCGTAAAGATCATGCTTACTTGTAATAAAGTATTTGCTTTGACTAAAATACTTCCAAGCCAAATTATAAGAACGCCCTTAATAATTTCTAAGATAAAGATCAAAAAAGTTAATTCAATTCCTAAGTTTAGGATCAAGGAAAATAATTTAGAAGAATGTTTTTTAAGAGAATTTTTTTTCATTAAACTTAGGTAATAATAAGCTATATTAAAAAAGGATAACATTCCTACAAAGTAGCAAAGCAAAAAATAAAAAAAAACCTCTAACATTATATTCCCCCTTTACAAAATTATGTAATAAGGGGAATATTTATTACTAATCAAACCACATCAATTTTTCCAAAAATCTTTAATTACCTTAGATAATGAAGAGTCATCAGCTCTTAGATGGGTATTAAGTGGCAATGAATTTAAGAATTTTTGACCATATTTTTTTTCTATAATTCTCCTGTCCAGTATTACTACTATACCTCTGTCTTTTTTTGTTCGCAATAAACGACCAAAACCTTGCTTAAATTTAATCACGGCCTGAGGTAAATTAAGCATAGTAAAGGGATCTAAATTTTTATTTTTTAGATACTGCATTTTGGCAGCTAGAGTAGGAATACTAGGAGCTTGGAAAGGCAGCTTAACTATTATCACTAATGTCAAATCATTACCTGGTATATCCACACCCTCCCAAAAGCTACTTGTGCCTAATAAAACTCCTTTTTCAGTTTTTTTAAAGCTGTTAACCAATGAGCCTCTACTTCCATCTAACTGTTGACCATAAACAAGTATTCCCGTTTCACTTAACTTCTCTTTCAAGGGAGCATAGGTAAGTTTTAAAAGATTGTGAGAAGTAAATAGTACTAATGTTCTACCATTATTTGCTACAATTAGTCTAGCGAGAACAGGAACTATTTGTCGTGCAAAGTCTTCCTCCTTTACCATTGCAGGGTTTGGTAAATTGTTAGTGATACATAAAAGTGCTTGATCTTGGATGTTATAGGGAGATTGTATAATCTCAGTTTCCAATTTATCTGGCTCTAAATAATTTAATCCCACCTGATTAATAAAAAATTCAAAGTCTTTTTCAATCGTCAGGGTGGCAGAAGTAAAAATTATTGACTTTTTACCTTGGTAAATTTGTTTACAAAGTAATGCACCTACTTCAATTGGTGCTGTTTTAATGGAGAAATCAAAATTATGTGTAAAGGAATATGTCTCTAGCCAAGTCACTGAATCTTTATTTTCTAGCTCTAATAAATGTTGAATTCCTATTAAGCAATCTTTACATTGATGAATGTAAATAGCTAAATCCTTGGATTTCAAGATGTCTGAATAGTTTTCTTCAAGAAATTTAAATAAATTAGTTAAATCATCTTGTAAATCATGTAGATTAAAAATCAAATTTCTTGCTGAACTTTCCACCGCTGTCCAACAAGATAGTTTATAAATATCCGGTTTTAACCATTTTTCTTTTCCCGATGAACTAGGCAATGCCAGATCTAGAACTTGAAATGTATTTAGTAAATCCATAAGAGCCAGCGTTAATTTTTTAGTGCTTTCAATAGCTTTAAATATTAATTTTTCTCCATTAATTAGGCATTTCTCGCTGCTTTTTCTAATCTGTTTTAAGAGTAAACTTAATAATCCGAGTTCCATTTTCTCGTTTTTTTCATTGATATGATAAAGATTATATGTTATACCCCTCATAACGAAGCTAGAAAATTCTACTGTCATATGAGAAGTAGCTTCCTGTTCGAGATTATGAGCTTCATCGATGATTAGATATTTATATTGAGGCAAAACTGTATTTTCTAATTTGGCATCTGTCAGAAACATTGAATGATTTGTAATAATTATATTTGCCTGTTCAGCTTTTTTCTTTACTTCTAGAACAAAGCAATTAGAAAACCATTGGCATTCTTTTCCAAGGCAAGAGTAACTATCGGCAGATATTTTTTTCCAAGCCTCATTATCCCGGTTCTTTAAGTTCAACTCACTTTTATCACCTGTTATTGAAGTTCTTAACCATGAGGTTATTCGGGCTAAAAATAGTTTTTCCGATAATGTAAGTTCCAAAGGCTCTTTTAAATATGCCTGCCATTTTCTAAGACATAAATAGTTATTTCTCCCTTTAACAACTACTGTTTTTAAACCTAATTCTAGCGTTTCCTGGAGTTGAGGTAAATCCTTATTAAACAATTGTTCCTGCAAGTTGATGGTATGAGTTGAAATTACTACTTTTTCTCCTGTCGATAATGACCATTGTGCTGCTGGGAGCAAATAGGCTAAGGATTTCCCCGTACCAGTAGCTGCTTCAATAACTAAATGATGACCTGCTAAAAAAGAATTACATATTTTTTCTAACATTAGTATTTGACTATGCCTATATTCAAAAGTTGAATACTTTTTAGCCATTAAACCATCAGCACTAAGAATTTCTACTATTTTCTTGACATCAAATTGCACCTTCTCATTTTTAGGTATTTTCTTTTCTGCAAACAATCCCTCTACTGAAGCCAAATTTTTATTAAAACCAAAATCCGGCTCAATTTTACTGTAATTAAAATCCTTTACCTTCTCTAAAAAAATCTGTTGAATAATTTCTTTGATTGGTGTACTAGTATTAGTAAATAAATTGGAAAAATAAGACAGTATTGTAGGAGATAATTTTTCTAATAATTCCAATGTCTTAAAATAAATTTTTGCCCAAAGTTCTACATCAGTACTTGCCCTGTAGGCAGAGGGTTCCAGACCAAATAGGGCTGTTAAATTATTTAAGCTATAGTCTCCTAAACTAGGTTCAGCAATTTTCAGTAGATCCACTATGTCTAAATATGGATGGTTTATTAAATCTAAATTAATTTGCTCTAAAAAGCTTTTAATTGAGGAAATATCACAAAAAATGATAGGGGTTAGGCCAATAAAATCCCTTAATTCCTTTGCTACATCCTCTAAAAGAGGTGCGTTTGCTAACATATCTCTAGTTATACCTATGGATTGAAAACAAGATGGAGATAGGAACTTACTATTAATTAAAGTTTTGTATTTGTCAACAATCACGTCATTAGATAATTTTATGGCACTTACTTCTAATATTTGGTCTAAATTTAAACCATTTGTTGTAATTGCAAGAATAATAAAATTCATTATTGACCAACTAACCTTCAATAAAAATTAGATTGTTATTAAGTTTAGTACAATAAAACAATTTAGAGAAAGGAATTTTATTTTTTAATAGAACATCATTAATTATTTTTTTATATTCGCAACAGAATTTAATAGCCAATCCACAATTTACAGATATCTGCCTGGGTACAGGAATAATTTTAGCATCAAGACTAGCATTCAGTTCTTTTATTTTTCTTTCAGCCTGGATGGCATAAGAAGTAGAAGTAAAGGTATAAAGGCAATATTCTTCTTGTCTTTCCAAAAATTTTACCTCCCACAATTATGAAAACTATATAAAACAACCCATCATAAAAGATGGGCTACTTTACTTTTTCTTGCAAAAGTTTATTATACTTATTTATACCCTCTTCATATAAATCAGATCCATAACAATCATTAATAACTACAACTGGTAAATCATTTACTTCCAGTCTATAAATCGCCTCTGGCCCTAAATCAGGATAGGCAACTAACTTGGCCTTGGTAATGCATTTGGAAATTAAAGCAGCTGCGCCTCCAAGAGCCGCCATGTATACTGATTTACAATCTTGTAACGCTGTACGAACAGCTTGAGATCGTGTTCCCTTACCGATAACTCCTTTTAAACCAGCTTTTAAAAGTTGGGGAGTGTATGGATCCATTCTGTAACTGGTAGTTGGGCCTACTGAGCCAATAATTCTTCCCGGCTTGGCTGGCGTTGGTCCTGCATAATAGATAATTTGTCCTTGTAAATCAATTGGTAAATCTTGTCCCAGTTCCAATAAATAAGCTAATCTAGAGTGAGCAGCATCTCTAGCAGTATAAATTACCCCTGAAATCAAAACCTTATCTCCAGCTCTTAGCATGGCGATGTTATTGTCAAGGAGAGGTGCTTTCAACTGGATTATCGACATTTCGTTCCTCCTATATGATAACCGATTGATGCCGAGCAACATGACAGTTAATATTAACTGCTACAGGCAAGCTAGCAATATGGCACGGATATAGCTCTATATTAACTGCCAGAGTAGTAGTGCTGCCACCGAAACCTTCTGGACCAATTCCTAAACAGTTTATTTCCGAAAATAGCTCTTTCTCCAATTTAGCCGCTATTGGATCCTGATTATACTGTCCAATTTCCCTCAGTAAAGCTTTTTTAGCTAATAATGGTGCCAATTCGAAGTTTCCACCAATTCCCAGACCTACAATTATAGGAGGGCATGGATTAGGACCTGCTTTTTTAATTGTATCCAGTACAAAACTCTTAACACCTTGTATACCTGCCGAAGGTGTCAGCATAGTTAAGGCAGACATATTTTCACTTCCCCCACCTTTGGGAGCAACCGTTATTTTCAGGCTATCTCCTTCGACGAGCTCTGTATGAATAATAGCAGGAGTATTATCACCGGTATTTTCCCTTTGCAAAGGATTAGACACAATTGATTTTCGCAAATAGCCTTCTGAATAACCTTTTTTTACACCAGCATTGATTGCATCCCTTAGCAAACCGCCGTTTATAAAAACATTCTGTCCAATTTCTACGAATACTACTGCAGTCCCAGTATCCTGACAAATTGGAACCTGTTCTCGACTAGCTATTTCTACGTTACTGTAAAGGTCTTGTAAAATTTCTTTACCCAAAGGTGAAAGTTCCGATTTTGTTGCTTCATCTAACGCAACTTTAACATCATCGCTTAAAAAATAGTTTGCTTTAATGCAAAGTTCTGCAACTGCTTCTACTATTGTACCGTAAGCTATTTCTTTCATTAGTTCCCTCTATCCTACAACTTGTTTAACTATTACTTAATTTACCTAATTGACTTACAACCCAACTTGCCAACACAGTACAATCTTCAGCTGGGAAATAATTACTAACAGAAGAGTCAAATAAAATATTACCTGTAGCTGGGAATTCATCGTCGCCATAATGAATAACCAAAGTCAAAGGTACCATCGGAAATGGATATAAAGTTATACTTTCATCTTTAAATGATGCTTTTACTCCCCCAAGCTTTTCTCCAGTCGAAATTAACAGCCCTGGGTTATTGCCGAAAAATTTAATTAATGGCCTAATGGATCTATTAAAAAAAGGTTCTTGATAAATAAAAGCACCTGGAAGCTGCTTAAATGCCACTAAATCATTAACTAAAGGTTGATATTTATCAGAGTTTAAATAATGTAATACTAAAATTTGAGATTTACGATCCAATTTTTCTCCTGATTTCTTTATAACATCCCAATTTTCCATATTAATAATTAATTCTTCCCCTAAACAGGGAACAATAAATTCGTTATCTTGTGGCTTCCAATTAACTTTTGTATTTTCAGCAATCTGGTCGGGATTCTTTTGAGCTAACTGTTGAACAACAACTTTATAGGTTTCATTTAAATTATATGGTTCTTTCATCATTTTCCCCCTGCAAAATTATAGTTTTTTTAATTTTCCTTAATTATATTTAAAATAGCATTTTACTTCAGTACATCTACTTGTCTATAATAGATAATACCTTACATTAAAAATAAGAGCAAGTGACTACTGGCCAGGTTCTTTATTATTTTATATTTTTGACATATACCTATTTTTTTAGTATAATAAATATTGTTGTTTGCGCCCGTAGCTCAGGGGATAGAGTGACGGAATCCGAGTCCGGAGGTCGCAGGTTCGAATCCTGCTGGGCGCGCCAATTTAGTAAAACAGCATTTAAAATTTATGTAGTAATGGCAAGGAGCCTAAGTTCCTTGCTGTTTTTATTTAATACATCTTTTATTATAAAAATCAAAAAAGTCCAGCTACTCTTGTAACTGGACTTAAAAATTAATTCCGGCAGTGACCTGCTCTCCCAGGGAATACTCCCTAGTACCATCGGCGCTGGAGG
>JAVLUO010000014.1 GCA_031628995.1 Bacillota bacterium LX-D
GTACATTAATTCTATTGAACCGCCGTATACCGAACGGTACGTACGGTGGTGTGAGAGGACGCTGAATTAATTAATTATTCAGCTCCTACTCGATTAACTATGTTCTAAAAAGTTAAGGCTACTTTTGCAAAAGAGGGCAAAAATAACTAAAATTATATTGTACACCAAAAATTTCTATTGTCTAAGGAGGTTTTTCCCTGTGGTTAATATGCTGCGCAGCTTGCCGGCAGTAGAAGAAATACTCCAAGATGTTCAAATTAAAGAGTTGCTAAGAAAAGAAAGCAGGCACCTGGTAGTGGAGTGCGTACGAGAAGCAATTAGTGAGCTGCGGGAGAAAATTAAACAGGGCGAGCTTTTTGCCGAAAATAGTTTAAAGAGTTTGGTGATCACCCAAACTCAGAAAATGCTAATTAAAAAAAGCAGGTACAATCTGCAAAGTGTAATTAATGCAACGGGAGTTATTTTACATACAAACCTAGGCCGGGCAGTGTTAAGTCAAAAGGCTAGAGCTGCCGTTGCCCAGATTGCCGGCAGTTATAGCAATTTAGAGTTGGACCTAACTACTGGAGAAAGAGGGTCCAGATACAGCCACGTGCTGCAGCTTTTAAGAGATTTAACAGGCTGTGAAGATGCTTTAGTAGTCAATAATAATGCAGCAGCTATTTTATTGGTATTAGCCTCTATGGCCAAAGGAAAAGAAGTTATTGTCTCTAGGGGACAGCTAATTGAAATTGGAGGTTCCTTTAGGGTTCCGGAGGTAATGGAACAAAGCGGAGCTAAATTAGTTGAAATTGGAACCACAAATAAAACATATCTGGAAGATTACGAAAGAGCCATAAATTCGGAAACAGCAGCCCTGTTAAAAGTACATACTAGCAATTATAGGGTAGTAGGGTTTACCCATGAAACATCTACAGAGGAACTGGTTAAGTTAGGCCGAGAGAAAAACATTCCTGTTATAGAAGACGCAGGCAGCGGCGTTTTGTTTGACTTAAAAAACTACGGCATCCAGGGCGAACCTATTGTACAAGAGTTAATAAGTACAGGGGTAGATATTGTAACTTTTAGTGGAGATAAACTTTTGGGAGGACCTCAAGCGGGAATAATTGTTGGCAACAAAAGTATAATCTCTCAGGTGAAGAAATATCCTTTAACAAGAGCCTTGCGGGTTGACAAAATGACGGTTGCAGCTTTAGAAGCAACTCTTAAGGAGTATTTAGACCCACAAGGTGTGGTAGAAAACAATCCGGCTTTAAACATGTTAACTATGCCTCTTGCTAAACTGCAGACTAAGGCGGAAAGGCTAAAACATCTTTTAGCTGCAGCATTGCCAGATGCTGAAATTACAATCGAAGAAGGTTACTCCCAGGCTGGAGGTGGAGCTTTGCCAACAACTAATTTGCCAACTTTTTTAGTGGCCGTACATTTGGCTAACCTTTCAGCGGAAAAAGCAGCCCACAGGCTGCATACAGGGGAACAACCTGTCCTGGTTAGAATTAATCAAAATAAAATAATCTTAGATCCAAGAACTATTCTGCCAGGAGAAGAACAGCTTCTTGTGTCTGCCTTTCAAGGGCTAACAGTTGCTAAAATTTAAATAAAGGAAAGAAGAAAATGAATTATGTGATAGTTGGTACCGCTGGTCACGTTGACCATGGCAAAACTGAACTAGTTAAAGCTCTAACGGGAATTAATACCGATCGTCTAAAAGAAGAACAGCAGAGAGGCATTTCTATTGAATTAGGGTTTGCTCCTCTGGAACTGCCGGGAGGTTTAAAGGTAGGTTTAGTTGATGTGCCGGGGCATGAAAAGTTTATTAAGCAAATGTTAGCCGGTGCAGGGGGAATGGACCTAGTTTTATTGGCAGTTGCTGCTGATGAGGGTATCATGCCTCAAACTAGGGAACATTTAGATATCATTAATTTGCTGCAAATCAAAAAAGGTATAGTAGTAATCACGAAAGTAGACTTAGTGGATGAAGATTGGCTGGAGCTTATTAAAGAAGATGTACAAAACTTTTTGAAAGGAACTATTTTAGAAAATGCGCCTATTCTCTGCACTTCAGCTTATGCTGGTACTGGGATCGAGGAGTTAAAAAAGGTACTGGAAAAAATGGTCTCGGAGACTAAACCAAAAACTAGGGTGGGGCAGGTTCGTTTGCCTATTGATAGAATTTTTTCTATAACTGGTTTTGGTACTGTTGTCACGGGAACACTTTGGACAGGAGAGATTTCTGTAGGTCAAATTCTAGAAATAATGCCAGAAAAACTTACCACTAGAGTTCGTTCACTACAGGTTCATGGCCAGCAAGTAGAGAAGGCCTATGCCGGCCAGAGAGTAGCTGCCAACTTAGCAGGTTTGGAAGTAACGCAAATTAAGCGGGGAAGTGCAGTCGTAACCCCTAATGTTTTTACACCTTCCTATAGAATAGATGTAGAGTTTTACTTACTTCCCTGTGCTGCCCAAGTAGAAAATAGACAGAGGGTAAGGATTCACTTGGGCACAAGTGAAATTTTGGGAAGAATAATATTGTTAGATCGAGATGTGTTAGTACCCGGGGAAAAGGCATTTGTGCAGTTACAGCTAGAAAATGTTTTAGTAGCGGGGAAAGGAGATCGCTTAGTTGTCCGTTCCTATTCGCCGATGCAAACAATAGGGGGAGGTACTGTAATTGACCCGGTGGCAGGCAAACACAAAAGGTTTGACGCTGCTCTCTTAGCTACTCTAGCTGTCCTAGCCAAAGGAACACCTGAAGAATTGCTGCTGGAAGCATTACAGAATGCAGGAGATTTACTTTTAACTAAAAATGAGTTAGCCGATAAATTAAACCTGCCTGGAACAATGGTTGATCAGCTGGTAGAGGTACTTTTAACAAAAGGACTTATAGTGCAAATTGACTTTGACGATACTAGCTGGGTAGCAGATAAAGATAGGTTAGATTCATTCCAAAAAAATATTGAACAGTTTTTAGGAGAATATCATCAAAAATATTATTTGCGTTTTGGACTATCCAAAGAGGAATTACGCTCTCGTAAATTTTCTAAAGCAAAAGTAAAAATTTTTAACGCCCTTTTAAGTAAATGGGTGCAAGATAATTTTTTAAGGGTAGAAAACAATTATGTAGCTTTAAAGGGATTTATTCCCACACCAAGTCTTAAAGAACAAAAGTTATTAGAAAGAATTGCTGCCGAGTATTTGTCCGCAGTATTTCAACCCCCTCTTTGGAGTGAAGTTTTGCGCAAGTTAGCATTAAGTGAAGATGAGGGAAACGAATTGCTTAAGTATCTGCTTTGGAAGAAAACATTATATAAGATAGACGAAGAATTATATTTTCATCAACAAAGTATTAAGGGTGCCCAAGAACTCCTAAAGCAGTATATTGAAGAACATGGCTCCATTCAATTATCTGAGGCCAGAGATTTGCTGCAAAGCTCAAGAAAATATGTGCTTCCTTTACTTGAGTACTTTGATAAAATTAAGTTCACAAAACGTATTCAAGATAAAAGGGTATTAGTTAAATAATAGTATTTATTTTGGGAACATGTACCGTTATAATAATAGTACCTAAGCGGTAAAAAATAACGGTAGGTGCAGTTATGAGCCATTTTTTTGCTTACTTATCAAGGATGAAGTTAATTAGACGCTGGGGCTTGATGCGCAATACTTTATCTGAAAATATTCAGGAACATAGTTTGCAGGTAGCAATTATAGCCCACGGATTGGCGGTAATTAAAAACCGGATTTTTGGGGGCAATGTAAATTTAGAAAGAGTACTGACTTTAGGAGCATTTCATGAAGTTGGAGAAGTTATTACAGGGGACCTAGCCACTCCCATTAAATATTTCAACCCGGAAATTAAAGAAGCCTACGGTCAGATTGAAGAAATGGCTAAGTATAAACTATTGGAAATGCTGCCGTGGGAGCTGAGGAGTGATTATCAAAGCTTATTCTTCCCCGAAGAAAAGGAACAGGAATGTTGGCGGATAGTTAAGGCAGCTGATAAGATTTGTGCTTATTTAAAATGCCTTGAGGAATTAAAGGCTGGAAATCAAGAATTTTGTAAAGCGGAAAAGTCGATTAAGGCTGAAATCGAGAAATTTAATTTGCCTGAAGTAGAATATTTTATGGCTAATTTTGTGCCTAGTTTTTCATTAACCCTGGATGAATTAAATTAAAACAATTGGAAGGGGAGTACAATAATGGAAGGCATAAATGAATTAATTGTTAATACAACTAAAAAAGAGGAACTAATTGATATAACGGCACTTGTCCAAAATATTATCCACGATAAGGAAGTAAAATCAGGAATTTGTTATATATTTGTTCCCCATACTACCTGTGGACTAACAATTAACGAGCATGCAGACTCTGCGGTGGCCAGAGATATTACAGAGACTTTAAAACAGATAGTGCCCTATAATTTGGATTATAAGCATATAGAAGGCAATTCGCCGGCCCATCTAAAATCATCTTTAGTAGGTTCTAGTCAAACTGTTTTAATTGAAGATGGCAGAGCCTGTTTAGGAACTTGGCAGGGTATTTTCCTCTGCGAATTTGATGGACCAAGGCGGAGAACTGTTTGGGTTAAGGTTAATTAATTTGCAGGAAATATATTTCTATTGCATAAAAACAAGGAGACGGTAAAATAATAAAGGAGATAATGGAACCTAATTGGTTCCTTATGGGGATGGATTGGGCCTGGTGGCTTGCCCGGACTTCAAATCCGACGGGACGTAATGACCTTGCGTTCGGTGGGTTCGATTCCCACACATTCCCGCCAATATAAACAAGACAAGGCTTTCTCTTTGGAGGAGGCCTTGTTTTGTTTATATTAAAAAGGGACCATAATGGCCCCCGACTTATGGAATTTGTTTGTAAGCAAATTGACACTCACGAACACACATATCCAGATGGTGTGCAGATTCGGAAAGGGTCGACTTGAAGCGGACATCCTGGGTTTTATCTGTGAATGATTGAAGTGTAGCTAACGTGTTCTGACAATCTCGGATACATTGTTCTAATTGTTGTTGCTGATTATTCATATACTTCACCTCTTTTTACTTTAAATTTTGGGATATTTCTTTAGCATCAAGGCATCCATGTATACACATTTCAATTCGGCGATCTGCTTCTGCAAGGGCCATACGTGCCCGATGATCTACAGTATTATTAGCCAAACTACGAATCATTTGCGCCGTTTGTGTGCACTTATCAATACAGTTTTGGATATCGACATTAGTTACCAATGTATTCACCTCCCAATAAATCTAATATTTATTATTAGCATTTTGGGTAAGTGATATGTAACTTTAAAAGAAATGTTGGAATTGTTTAAATGTGAGTAGAATTTTTTTCTTGGTGGATTATTGTTGAACAGATTTTTTAAAAGCGAAAAGTTTATGAAAAAAATAGTGATATTAGATCCAGACCATAATTAGAATCGGTTGCCAAGAATTTTGGCCCTTCTTAATAGTGCAGGGGAGATTTCTGGCTTTGTTTTAGTCCCGGATTTAACTATTTTACCTATAATTTTATATCCTCCATAATGCAATACTTCATTAACTGCTCTAATTGCCCCTCTGCTTTCAGCTGCGATAAAGTTAAATGGCCATGGAGTTGTACAGGCAGTAACTATAGCTGCCGGTTTTCCTTTCTGCTGTGGCAAAGGTAGACCATTGGGTTTTTCCCCCATAAAAACCGGCACATTCCTATCGAATAAAAGTTTAAGCTGGGAGCTTAAATTACCCCAGTGAGTTGGGGTACCAACTATAAGTCCATCAGCATTTCTAATTTTATTTCCGATTATATGACCGTCATCCGGCGGCAAGATACATGCCATGTCTGGTCGGCATTTCATGCAGGCCAGACATGGCTTCATTTTGAGATCGTATACATCGACCCACTCTACTTCATGTTTTTGAGCGATGCCAGCGACAATTTCTAGAAGCAGTTTAGCAACGGTTCCACTTTTTTGTGGGCTGCCGTTTAAAACTAATATTCGCATAAAAACACCCTTTCAATTATGGAAACTAATGAAATTAAGTTTATTATATACCTTATGGTAAAGGAGAGTTTAACAAATTATGATTTATTACTGGTAATTTACTCGCACACCTTTTATGCTACAGGTTTTTTCGGGGATAGTTCTTGGGAAGAATGTGGCAGCGTTGATGCTGATGGAAAAATAACGCGGCTTGGGTACAAAAGCATTGTCTGTGGAGATATCGTTAAGAATACGGGCACGATTTCATTAAAACTATCTGGAGAGCTACGTAAGCTTTTGGTTTGCCGGTTGTACGATGTTTTTCTAAGTACTTCTGCCAGATTTTCTTTTGTAGAATCTATGGGTACGAAGTGTAGGTTTGCCGGACGTTTCTGCAATATATTATTATTTCATAATATATTGTTTATATAACTAGCTAATAGTATAATGTTAAAATAAAAGGTATTAATTGCTATTTTCTGGTATAAAATTAGGGCAGGAATTTGCAGTTGAAGCAGCTTAAATAAAATAACAGGGGAGTAAATATAATGGAAGAAAGACTTTTTCAAATGAAAGCGGATATTTTTAAAGCGTTCGCTCATCCTTCACGGATTAAAATTTTAGAATTTTTGCGCAACGGAGAAAAATGTGTTTGTGAGTTTACCAGTAATCTTGATCTAGAACAATCCAACGTATCACAACATTTAGCAATTTTAAAAAGGCAGGATTTAATAACTAGCCGCAAGGAAGGTTTAAAGGTAATTTATTCAATTACTTACCCTGAAGTTTTAGAGATGTTGGAGATTGTTTCTAAAGTTATTATGTTACAGGCCGAGGGGACTGTTTCTCTATTTGATCAAATGGCCAAAAAAGATAATTTATAATTACAAAGGAGTGGATAATATGGAAATTAAAATCTTAGGTTCAGGCTGTGCCAATTGTCAAAAGCTTTACGGAGTTGTGGAGCAAGCGGTGCAGGAACTGGGTATCCAGGCCGATATGAAAAAAGTTGAAGATATGAAAGAAATAATGAGCCATGGAGTTATGAGCACACCTGCCTTGGTAATCAACGGAAAAGTCAAATCTTTTGGTAAAGTACTAAAGCTGGCAGCTGCCAAAAAATATATTCAAGAAGAAAACAATTAATTTATTGTTGGGAACAAGGGTGGGGGAAGATGGAGATTTATTTGGATAATGCGGCGACTACATTTCCGAAGCCGGAAGCAGTATATCGAGCAGTGGAAACGTATATGCGGCAAAATGGAGCTAGTGCAGGGCGGGGCCATTACCGGAAAGCTTTAGAAGCAGAAGAACTGGTTTATAAAACGAGGGCAGCTCTAGGCAGGCTTTTTGGCATTGATAACGCCGCACAAATTATTTTTACCAACAATGTGACAGATTCTTTGAACTTGGCTTTAAAAGGCATTTTAGAGCCTGGAGATCATGTTATTACCAGTAATATTGAACATAATTCCATGTGGAGGCCTTTAAAAAAACTGGAGCAGGATCAAAATATATCTATTTCCGAATTAGTTGTAAATCCAGATGGAAGCTTTGATGCTGGGCAAATTGAAAATAAAATAACAAAAAAAACAAAGCTGTTTTGTCTGCTGCATGCTTCTAATGTACTGGGCAGTATTTTGCCAATTCCCAAAATCACTGAAATTGCTCACGCTTATAATATACCTGTCTTAATTGATGCAGCCCAAACGGCCGGTGTCTACCCCATTGATGTTTCCAAAGAAGGGATAGATCTTTTGGCGTTTACAGGCCATAAAGGGTTGTTGGGCCCTATGGGTACGGGCGGCCTATACATTCGGGAAGGAATAGAACTAAAAACTTTAAAAGAAGGCGGAACAGGAAGCAACTCCAGCCAGGAATTTCAACCACAAAATTTGCCTGATCGCTATGAGGTTGGAACTTCAAATATTTGGGGACTTGTGGGCTTAAAAGCGGCAGTGGAATTTATTGAGCAGCAAGGAATTGAAAAAATACGCGCCAAAGAAGAAATGTTGACCCATAAGCTCTTGGAAATACTTCAGGCTTTGCCTGGTGTAAATGTTTATGGATCTCTCCAAGCCCATGAACGTGTGGGTTTAGTTTCTTTTAATCTCAAGGAAATGGTGCCGGAAGAAGTGGCATTTTCTTTAGATGAGTCCTTTGGCATTATGGTTCGGGCCGGATTGCATTGTTCATCAAAAGCCCATCGTTTGTTAGGTACGGAAAAAAGGGGTGCTATCAGGGCTAGTGTGAGTTATTTTAATCAGGTAGAAGACATTGAAATGCTAGGAGAAGCAATAAAGAATATCCAGGCAAAATAAGCTGAGGTGAAAATAATGTTTTTAAAGGAAATACGGGTTGTCCGTACATCACCTTGTTTAGCGGCAGAGGAAATGATTAAGGTTCAGGCTGTTTTATCAGTTGAAATAGGAGAATTAATGCCTTACTTAAATGCTGTTTTACCTAAGCCAAATTATGACCCCAAAGCACAAAATTTGGCCTTTAAAAAAGGTGAAAAGCTGATTCTTTTACAAAAAGATAAGGTTGCTGTTACAAAATTGAAAAATATAACTCATGCTTACCAAGAGTTAGAATTGCTAAAAGGTTTAATCAATGATACATACGAACGCAGAGACGAAATAACACCCATCTATGAAGGACGAAAAAGAGTAGGTCCTCTAGAAATATATAAGCATTTGCCTCGAACTAATTGTAAAAAATGCGGAGAAGCTGCTTGTCTTGCTTTTGCCACAAAGTTGGTTTCGCTAGAAGCGGAAGTGAATCAATGTCCTGATTTACTGACGGAAGCTTATGCGGAGGCTAAAGCTAAGGTATTGAGTTTACTAGGCGAAGAGTAGTAAAAGAAGTAATTAAGCGCTGGAACATATTTGTGAGGAGGGGTTAATATGTTCGGTACTTGTGAAAAGTGTGGCCTTGCTGTTAGTCAAGAGGGGAAAAATATTTGTTTTGACACTAAGAGGGAAATTAAACCGGAAGAAATGACAATGGAGAAAAATTGTTATTTCTTTATTGCCCAAAAATATGAAGATGGAGAGCTCCTAACTCCTGAACAACATTTAGCTTTAGTACAGGTGGAAATTGCTAAAAAACATATGAACAGCGTGATTTAGCGATTTATCTAATTAAGTGTAGTATTCTGGCGGCACTATTGGGGATAGTTACTCCATTTTGCTCTTGCTCTGCTGTTCCTTTATTTATTGGATTTGTGGAAGCAGGGGTACCACTGGGGGTTACATTTACTTATTTAGTTGCAGCTCCAATGGTCAATGAGATTGCTTTAGGGCTTTTATACGGACTTTTTGGTTTAAAAATAGCTTTAACCTACATTATTTCCGGAGAAGTTATTGCCATAATAAGTGGGCTAATTATAGGCAGACTGGGCTTAGAAAAATATGTAGAAGAATATGTTTATCAAATGCAGGTTGGCAATACGCCAGATTTACCCGACTTAACTTATAAAGATAGATTAATTGACTCCTGGACTTTCACCTGGGAACTAATTAAAAAGATTTGGCTATACGTGCTAGTGGGGATTGGCATTGGCGGTGTGATGCATGGCTGGCTACCGACTGATGCTTTAGCGGCCTATGCCGGTAAGGATAATCCTTTTGCTGTTTTTGTAGCAGTTATTATTGGAGTGCCATTGTATTCGAACGCGGCAGGTGTGATACCTTTAGTTAGTGAGCTAACACGAGCCGGGGTAGCAATCGGAACGGCATTAGCTTTTATGATGGCAGTTACTGCCTTGAGTATTCCGGAAATGATTTTACTCAGAAGGGTGCTTAAACCAAAATTATTAGCTGTTTTTATTGCTATAGTAAGCTGTGGAATCATTTTTACAGGCTATTTGTTTAATTTAATTTTATAACAAATAAATGTCAAAATAAGTGCTCTTGGGTTTTTGAAGAGCACTTATTTTATTTAAGTAGTTTTCTGGTTGTTGTTGGAGGAGATAGGCTATTGCAAGTAGTTTGGGAGGATAAAGCAAAAATAAATCGAAATGATAAATAAAGTTTGTGATTTTGGGGGGAGGAGTTATTATGGCTAAAGCTTATGTCCAGGCACTGCAAAATGGGAAAAAAATTTATAGCGAATATTTATCTTTAGATAAATTGACTAGATTTCAAAAATTTATGGCTCAGTTTAGCAGAGAAAGCTGCCCCGAAAATTTAAGGGATGCGTGGGAAATGCTAATTGAGGGAACAGACAAATTCGATGACAAAATGGAAATGACAATCTATAGAACCTATTTTATTTATAGCGTTACGAAAGAATATCACTAAGGGTATCATTAAGGGGGCAATTTTTGTGCAGTATGAAGAAATTGAAAAGGGCATTTTTCTCCAAAGGCCCAACCGTTTTATTGCTCAAGTACTTGTGAATGGAAAGGAAGAAACAGTACACGTTAAAAACACTGGACGCTGTAAGGAAATTTTACTGCCAAAAACTGCTGTTATTTTAGAAAAAGCTCAAAACCAAGGCCGGAAAACGGACTTTTCCCTTATTTCCGCCTATAAAAATAATATATTGATTAATATTGATTCCCAAGTGCCTAATAAGGTTGTTTTTGACGGAATACGGGAGGGAAAGGTTGCTGAACTTAGAGAAGTTAATTTTTTAAAAAGAGAAGTTACCTATGCTAAATCACGCTTTGATTTATACTTTGAGACAAAAAGTGCCAAGGGTTTTGTTGAGGTTAAAGGGGTTACTTTAGAAAATAATGGGGTTGCTATGTTTCCAGATGCTCCTACAGAAAGAGGCGCTAAACATGTGACCGAATTAAGTAAAGCAGTTCAGGACGGATATGACTGCTTTATCTTTTTTTTAATTCAAATGCAAGGGGTCAAATATTTTACGCCAAATAAAGAAACTGATCTAGCTTTTTGCCAGGCTCTTTATGCTGCTGAGCAAGCAGGAGTGAAAGTACTATGTTATGACTCTATAGTTATGGAAAATTCCATTACCCTGGGAACTAATGTTCCTATAAAGTTATAATTTTTCAATATAAATTTGCATTACAGGATAAACTATTAAAGTGCAGAAATGAAGTGGACAGTATGGAATTTTATGAAGCTTTAAGCCAATACTATGATGATATTATTCCTTTAGGCAAGCTGCAAATAAATTTTTTACAAAAAATGTTTTCAGGCAAAGAAAAAATATTAGATTTAGCTTGCGGAACGGGGAATTACGCCTTAGCTTTAGAAGAAATGGGTTATAAAACTTTTGGTTTAGATATAGATGAAAAGATGGTTTTAAAGGCTAAGGAAAAGGAAAAGGGCAAATAAACCTGAAGTAGGCCAAGTGATGAAAAATGTTACGGGTAACTTTGGAGCCATGAAACACAAGGATTATTAACAGTGGCTGGCAAAATGTAGTTAAAAATTTTTGTCTAGGTAACAAATGTTACCTACATTTTTAGTGCTAATTTATATAATAGAGATAAATAAAGCCTGCACAACAGCGGGCAAGTGGAAAGGGCGAGTTGAAATGACGAAACAATTAGTTGGAAATTGTTTAACAACAGCCATGGGGATTATGCCCCATAAATCAATAGAACAAGCCTTGGATCTGGCATTATCATTAGATATTCCCTTTTGGCCCCAGTTACCCCGGTATAGTTATTATGAAGATATGTATGTGCAGGCAAGTGAACGTTTTCCCGGCATAGTAATCGATTTGGAAGCTAAAAAAATTTCCTTTAACATGGATAAGTTTATGGAAGAACTTCCTGAGTATATTGAACATAGTGATGATGAATCTTATTTCGAACTTTCATCCCAGTATTCCGCAGTTTTAGATGAATTTTTAAAGAAAGATTTAAGTGGGTATCAGTTGATTAGGGGACAAAATATTGGACCTTTAAGCTTTGGCTTAAAAATTGTTGATGAAACAGATCGGCCTATTATTTATAATGATGAAGTCCGGCCACTTCTTTTTGAATTTTTTGCCCAGAGAATCAATACACAGTATGCTCAATTAAAAGCCAAGAATTCTAATGCCTTTGTATGGATTGATGAACCAGGGCTGGAGATGCTTTTTAGCAGCATGACGGGCTATACAAGTGAAACTGCCAAGAAAGATTTTATTGAGTTTTCCCAGAAAATCAAAGGGCCTTGGGGAGTCCATTTATGCGGGAACCCTGACTGGTCATTTCTCTTGACGGGTATAGAAATGAATGTACTTTCTGTTAATATATTTAACTGGGGGCATATTTTCACCCGTTACTATAGTGAAGTTAAAGATTTCTTAGATAGGGGAGGAATTATTTCCTGGGGCATTGTACCAACTTTAACAGAAGAATTTAGTGAGGAAACAGTTAACTCCATAATTGAGAAATTGGAAAGTCATTGGAATCACCTTGAGCAAAGGGGCATTGATAAACAATTCATTTTATCTAGATCTTGGCTGGCTCCTGCTAAATGCTGTTTAGTCAATTTAGATGGTGGTGCTACTGTAGAAGAATCGTTTAAACTGCTGAAGGAAGTATCCTCCATTTTACGGGCGCGTTATAATTTAGCATAAGAAAAGGGCAAGTCATCCTAGGAAGGATGATTTGCCTATCTGTTTTTGAATCTATTTAAATTCATTAAAATTCTTAGCAATATTCTGAAAAGGTAATTCTATTGAACAAGCTGGGCAATTTTCTGAAAGGGCACATTTAAGCACTCTAAGGCATCTTCATACCCAGCTTTAACGCTTACCAGCAAACATGTTGCAGGCCCGGCCGTTTTATGTATGTCAAGGGTTGAATTTGAATTTAATAGGAATTTCACATGGCACTGTGGAAGTTTAGCTAATTCATGTAGTTCGTAGCTGATTCCCTTAGATCCTACAGGTAGTATTTCATGGATGCCTTCTTGTTGTAAAAGCTGCAGTACAGCTTTGATGCCAGCGGCTTTTTGTTGGTTTTTAAGTACCTCTTCTCCAACCATAGGTGTGCCTACTACATAGATTAAATCTCCTGCCTCACTTGTACCTAGCCTTAAATCCCGGCTATTTGTAGTGCCAATAACAGTAACACCGATGCCTGTTTGCAAAGTTGGCATATTATCTTCAGTACTGCCATTAATCATCGCAATATCCAACCCAGCTTCAGCAACAGCTTCTCTCACTCCTTCAATAATAGGTACTCCAGCCGGATGCGCTTCTACGCTTAAAGTGTTAATAACTGTAATTGGCTTTGCCCCGCTGGCCAGTACTTCCATTAAGGGGACTGCTGTAATCATTTTTCCTAAGATTTGGCCTGAAAGTTGTAACTTGTCTAAAGGCTTAGTACCGATAGCGCCTGCCGAATCGCAAGCGATAACTAAAAGGGTTTTCTCTATTTCAATAAGGGTTAGATCTCGTATCCTCCTGATCATTAAATACACCTGCTTTTTTAACTGCCTTATAAATTAGATAGGCTATAATAATATTTGCTGCTGAACCAATAACTAAAGGTAAAACCATTCCGACAAAAAAACCCATACCGTAAATTGGAACCAAAGTTAGAGGTGCTATAACCCCATTGGCAATGATTGTCGTAATTATAGCTATGAAGGCATTAGCTTTCTTAAGTAAAAAGGCAAACAGAAAAGCACAAATAGCCATTTGAAGGGCAATTAAAAGATGAATAGGTAAAGTTAGGGGAAAACCCGTTAAACCTGAGGAAATTAAATGGCCAAGTGCAGTAATTAAAGCACCTTCTTTACCTCCTAATAAGGCTGCTGCAAAAAAACCAGGAGCGGAGTCAAAACTTACTGTGCCAGTAGGGCTGGGAATTTTTAAGAAAGCACCCACAACGCATAAAGCAGTAAAAATACCCATTCGAACTAATTTTTTGGTTAACACTTCCTTAGCCTCCTTCTAGATTAAGTAAAAAAAATAAAATTCTCCCTAAAGAGAACTTTACCATCATTCCCTACTCATCACCCCTTCCGCGTGGGTTATAAGTTTACTCTCGGCAGGTCTTCTGACTCAAGGTTATTCTACTTGCTCACCTTCCCAGCATCAGCCAGTGGTTATTAAGCTTTCGTACCTTACTACAGCGGCGGGACCGTATCCTTTCAACTGGATTTCCCTATTCTCCAAAATTGGCACCAGAGAGTAATAATTTTAATTAATAGTTTCTACTTAACTAGATATTTTCCTTCTTAATAATTGAGATAATTTTTTACTGTTTAAGGAATTGTAGGGCTGCTAAATGTTTTTAGAAATTCTTAAGCAGCAAATATTTTAGCCAGTATTTTGTTGCTTCGTTCAATAAATTTAGTCATTTGGGCAGGTTCCAGCTGTTTATGGCTGAGCATTGCTAAGTCGTAAATATGGGCACAGACTAGCTGGAGATCAGCTTCCTCAGCATTTTCCGATAAAGATAAAACCTTTTGAATTAAAGAATTGCTAGTATTTACAATTAATGTTTCTTCAGTAGGGATAGTTCCTAGGTCCATACCTTTAAACATAGCGCTCATTTCTTGCAGTCTTCTATTTTTTTCATTAAGTAAAATAATAGCCGGTACGTCAGAAGTTTTCAATGCCTCAGCTTGGACTTTTAAGTTATCATTATTTAGAGCCTTTTTAAAGATAGCCGCTAATTTGTCTTGTATTTGCTGCTCTTGTTCCTGATTTGGCTCCTTCCCATTGTCCTTTAAACTGTCAGCTAAATCAGCATCAATGCGGCTAAACTGTAATCCAGCTTCTTTGCTTTCTAAAAACTGAATAAAGTGGGAGTCAATAGTAGAAGGCAGAACTACAGCATTTAGGCCTTGCTCTTTAAAAAGGTTAATATACTGAGCTTGTTGTTTCTCATCACTGACATAGAAGACTCTTTTGGGCTGGCCCTCTTCCTTTTGTCCTAAGTAATCTTGGAGAGTCACATACTCACCATTAATAGTACGGAAGATAATAATATCCTTTACTTTTTCATAAAAATTGTCTTCTCGAATACAGCCATACTTGACAAAGGGGTGAATATCTTCCCAATATTGGTTAAAGTTTTCCCGCTCTTTTTTAAATAGTTCAGTTAATTTATCGGCGACTTTTTTGGTAATATGCTTGGATAGTTTAACTATATTGCTATCCTTTTGCAGAAAACTGCGGGATACATTTAAAGGCAGATCTTTAAAGTCAATTGTTCCTTTTAAGAGCATTAAGAATTCAGGAATAATCTCTTTAATATTGTCAGCTACAAAGACTTGATTATTGTATAATTTAATTTGGCCCTCAATGGTTTCAAACTCGTGCTTAATTTTCGGAAAGTATAAGATACCTTTAAGGTCAAAAGGATAATCTACCTGTAGATGAATCCAAAATAATGGGTCATTAAAATCATGGAATATTTTTTTATAAAAATCAATATATTCCTCCTTAGTGCAATCCTTAGGGTTTTTAAGCCAAAGAGGATGAGGATCGTTAATTGGTTCTAATTTTTGTTCAGCACCATCTTTAGTGGTTTCCTGAGGCTGTTCATTAAGTACATAAATTTCAGTAGGTAAGAAAGAGCAATATTTATAAATTATTTGGCGTAGGTTAAATTCTTCTAAAAATTCCTTGTTTTCGTCTGATAAGTATAAGGTGACAATAGTACCCCTTTGGTCATGCTGTGATGAGTTTAGTTGATACTCGGTACCTCCGTCACAAACCCATTGTACAGCTTCGGCTCCAGTTTGATAGGACAAAGTATCGATTTGCACCCGTTCTGCTACCATAAAAGCAGAATAAAATCCTAGTCCGAAATGGCCGATAATTTCATTACCTTCCAGTTGTTCTTTATACTTGGCAATAAAGTCTTCAGCACCGGAGAAGGCAATTTGGTTAATATATTTTTTTACTTCTTCGGCAGTCATGCCAATTCCATTGTCAATAAATTTTAGAGTTTTCTTATCTTTGTTAAAGACAACTTTAACTTCATACTTGGTGTCCGGGCTTATTTGAGCTTCTCCGATAGCTGCTAAACGCTGCAGTTTACTAATAGCGTCACAGCCATTAGAAATTAGTTCTCTAATAAAAATATCCCGATCGGAGTAAAGCCATTTCTTAATAATAGGAAAAATGTTCTCCGTATGAATAGAAATATTGCCTGTTTCCTGTTGCATCAACTTTCCCTCCTGCATGCAATTTTAGTTTACATATTTTTGAATTTAATATATACTAAAATTTTTAAACTTGTCAAGAATATTTTAGCACTCTTGTCCCAAGAGTGCTAAAATAATTTACTCAAGATATTCTTTTAAAGCTGCCAAGTCTTTTATTTCAATACTGCCCTTATGAAAATTAATTAGACCTTCATTTTTCATTTTAATTAATTCCCTGGATAGGGAAGGACGTTGGATGCCCATTTGTTCCGCTAAATTACTTCGAGACATAGATAATTTAATGATCAGTGATTTTTGTTTTTTAGATTCCTCCAGAAAAAGACTGCACAATTTTTGGCGAATAGTTTCTAAAGAAAGCACTTTTACTTTTTTATTTAACATTAAGATCCTACTTGAGAGTAACTCCATAAAATTAGTTAAAATCATAGGAGAAATACTGCATAGTTGGATAATAGCATCTTTAGCAATAAACAGTACACTGGTTTCTTGGGCAGCTGTAATGGTAGCAGGGTAGTTTCGCTGCTTGGAAAAGACAATTGCTTCCCCAAAAATTTCCCCTGGCCTGAGTTGGGTTAAAGTGACCACTTTGCCGGAAGCATGAATCTTTTGAACTTCCAGTAACCCGGAAAGTACTATGCCTATAGAATGGCAGTCATCATCTTCGTCGGCAATAATGCTGCCTTTACTGTAAGTTGTTTCAACATAGTCGAGCTTGTGTAAAGAATCTAAAATCTCTTTTTTATTTAAGCCTTGAAATAAAATACAATTTTCTAAAATATCGAAATTTGTATTCAAGATTGCATTCCCCCACAAATTTTTAATTCTGTAACAAATGTTACCTACTTTTGATTAGCAGATCTATATAATTAAGCTATAGTTAGAAAAGAGAAAGGATGAACCAAGATGCTTAGAAAAATTGTGCATATTGATCAAGAATTATGTAATGGCTGTGGTTTGTGTGCAACTGCCTGTCACGAAGGGGCAATTGAAATAGTTAACGGCAAAGCGCAGCTAATTAGTGATAAATATTGTGATGGGTTAGGCGATTGTTTGCCGGCTTGTCCAACCGAGGCAATCAAAATTATAGAGCGGGAAGCAGATGCTTACAGTGAGGATGAAGTACTGAAACTTCAAGCTCAGCAAAAAGAAAATAAGGATGCAAATAAGGATACAATCGATGTTATGCCTTGCGGCTGTCCCGGCACGGCAGCTAAAAAAATTACTAGAGCTGCTAATGAGCCTAAAGCAGAAACTAAAGAAACAAACAATGTGTCGCTGCCATCTCAACTAAGACAATGGCCCGTGCAGCTTCGTTTAATTAATCCCCAAGCAGAATATTTACAAAATGCTGATTTATTAATTGCAGCAGATTGTACAGCTTATGCTTACGGAAATTTTCATGAAGATTTTATTAAGGATCATGTAACAATTATAGGCTGTCCAAAACTAGATGACAATAAGTACAACGCAGAAAAGCTGGCAGCAATTATAGCCCAAAATAATATTCGCAGTATTACAGTTGTAAAAATGGAAGTACCTTGCTGCAATGGAATAGTGCAAGCTGTTAAAGAAGCAATGTTAAGTACTCAAACCATTGTGCCTTATAGAGAAGTCACGATTGGCATAGATGGAAGTTTAAAATAAAAAGTGGGGAGGAATTGTAATGGAAAGTAAAATGTTTTGCTATCAATGCGAACAAACAGCAGGGGGAAAAGGATGTACTGTAACGGGGGTTTGCGGTAAGGACCCCCAAGTAGCTGCTTTACAGGATTTACTATTGTATAACCTCCAAGGGATAGCTTTCTATGGCCAAAAAATTTTAGAACAATCTCAAGAATTAGAACAAAATACTCATCAATTTATGATCGATGCTTTATTTGCTACTTTAACAAATGTGAATTTTGACCAAGAAAGATTTATTAGTTTCTTACGCCAGGCACAAATCGTCAAGGAGCAATTAAAACAGCAGGCCGGAAAGGTAAATGGAGTTATTCCTCCGGAGGCTTTATATGAAGTTCCAGAGAAAAAAGATCAAATTCTTGCTGACGCTCAAAAAACAGCTATCTTTACAGCAGATAATGTATCTGAAGATATCCGTTCCTTAAGATCTCTTTTGATTTTCGGCGCTAAAGGAATGGCTGCCTATGCCCATCATGCCTATGTATTAGGTAAGTCTGATAAGCTAGTTAATAACTTCCTTTATAAGGCTCTAGCTGCTACTTTAGATGATAACTTAAGCATAGATGACTTAGTTAAATTAAACATGATGCTAGGGAAAGTAAATTTCCGCTGTATGGAGCTTTTAGATGAGGCCAATATTAGTTCTTTTGGCAGTCCAACACCTACTGAAGTACTAATTACGAAAAAGAAAGGTCCCTTTATTATTGTATCAGGCCATGACCTTAAAGATTTAAAGGAACTATTAGAACAAACCAAAGGTAAGGGCATTAATATTTATACCCACGGAGAAATGCTGCCGGCTCACTCTTATCCGGAGCTGAAAAAATATAGTCATTTAGTAGGAAATTATGGCGGGGCTTGGCAAAACCAGCAAAAAGAATTTGATGGTATTCCTGGATGTATCCTTATGACTACTAATTGCATTCAGAAACCTAAAGAAAGTTATCAGGACAGAATCTTTACCACAAGCATTGTAGGCTGGCCTAATACTAGCCATATTCAAGAAGTTAACGGTCAGAAAGATTTTACACCTATCATCACTAAAGCATTAGAACTAGTTGGCTGGACTGAGGATGAAGCAGAAAAGAAAATTCTAGTAGGTTTTGGCCACGATGCTACCTTAAGCCATGCCGGGGAAATTATTCAGGCAGTTAAGGAAGGTGCCATTAAACATTTCTTCTTAATTGGAGGTTGTGATGGTGTCAGAGCGGGGAGAAACTATTATACAGAACTTGCCGAAAAGGTACCTCAAGATGCAGTAATACTTACTTTAGCCTGCGGTAAATATCGTTTTAATAGGAAAGATTTTGGTACTGTTGCCGGTCTGCCCCGATTATTAGATGTAGGACAATGCAATGATGCTTATTCCGCCGTTAAAATTGCTTTAGCTCTGGCAGATGCTTTTGACTGCGGTGTTAATGATTTACCTTTATCTCTCATTTTATCATGGTACGAACAAAAAGCCGTTTGTATCTTACTAACATTACTTTCCTTAGGAATCAAGGATATACGTTTAGGTCCAACGCTGCCAGCATTTGTTTCATCTAATGTGTTGCAAGTCTTGGTAGACAACTTTGACATTAAGCCCATTTCCACTCCAGATGAAGATTTACAAGCAATTCTAGGAAAATAAATAATAATTATCTGTTTTTGTTAAGCCAAAGCTGCAGGATTTTTCTTGCAGCTTTTTTTTGGCATAGATTAACAATTAAAACACATATACATAATGGAAAGTTACTAAAATTATTTCAAATATTTGCAACTTTTGGCAGAGAAAAACGTCAATTAACTTGAAATAATAATGAGGAGGGGAAATCCGTGAGAAAAAGTCTAGCAGTTTTTTTAATTCTATCTTTAATGCTTAGTCTTGTGCCGGCCATGGCTTTTGCCCAAGGCACTGACTCTCAGCAAGTAAAAGTTGAGCAGGCTATTGAGATTGCCAAGAAGTATTTTGAGATTCCGAAAGAATATGATCAATTTGATTCCAATTACGAACAAAACCAATATTCTAGCGTTTGGGTTTTAAATTGGACTCTCCAAAAAGGAAATGGCTCCATCAATGTTAGAATTGATGTAAAAAGTGGAGAAGTTGTTGGTTATGGGGAGTATAATCCAAAGTACTATGAAGGCAACTTTAGCAGTATTCCCAAGGTAAGTAAAGCTGCCGGGGAAAAAATTGCTTTGAATTTTATTAAGAAAGTAGCACCTTCTAAGGCAGGGGAAGTAACTTTAAATCCAGACAGGCAGAATAAATACTATTACTCCAGCGGACCTATCTTTCACTCGTATAACTTTAGCAGAACTATTAATGGGATAGAATATCCTTCCAATACAATTAGTGTTACTGTTAATGGTCAAAACGGAAAAGTAACCAGTTTTAATTGCAATTGGGAAGACTTAAAGGTTGCACCTGCTAAAGCTGTCCTTAGCCGCCAAGAGGCAGAAAAGATTTTTTCTGAAAAAATTGGTTTTAAATTAAAGTATTTTAAACCCGGCTCCGACACTAAAAATGCAAAGCCGGTAAAATTAATTTATCAGGTGGAAAATCCGGCTCAAATGGGCATCGATGCTGAAACCGGAGAGGTTGTAAGAATCGATAACTATTATCCTTATTATGATTTAGGCAGCGGTGGAATGTTTAAAGAAGTAACCTCCCAGAAATTAGAGCCCTATGAACAGTCTGTAAAAGAGGAAATAGAAGGGCTGCTTACAAAAGAACAGGCCTTAGAAAAAGCCCAAAAAGCTGTGCCCATAAACAGCAATTATAAGTTAGAATATGCTAGTTTAAACCGGGATTGGAGTTTTTCAGAGTTAAGGATTTGGTCCTTTAACTGGTCAAAGCAAGTTAAAGACAATTACGGGTGGGCAAACGTTGAGATTGACGCAAAAACGGGCAAAGTTCTGGCTTTCAGTTATACTGTTGACAGCAATAATAACCAAAGTAAAAGAACAATTGTCAAAAACAAAAAAGCTGCTGAGCAAATATTAGAAAACTATTTAAAAACCAATTACCCTGATTTAGGAAATGACTGGCAGTTAAAAGAGGATTATTATCTCCAGGCACAAGATACGGAAAATCAGCCTAGCTACTACTTAACCCTGGAAAGGATTGTAGATGGAGTACCTTTTGCCCAAAATTTTGTTAGTGCAACTATAGATAGTTATACTGGAAAAATATTTGATTTTAGGCTGCGTCATTTTAATCTAGACTTCCCTAAAAAGGATAGTGTACTAGATAAGAATAAATTTACTGCAGATTTTTTAGCTAAATATCCAATGAATTTAATTTATGCTAAAAATCAAGATAATCAGCTGTACTTAGTTTATAATTTAGCACCCATGGAAAGCTACACTTATGATGCAGTTACAGGCCAAATGCTCAATTATAACGGGGAAGTTATTATCGACAACAAACCTATAGAAATTAAAGATATTCAAGGGCACTGGGCCAGCAGCTATATTCAGACATTAAATGATTTTGGCATGTTAAAACTGGATAATGACCTTTATAAACCTGATGAAACCATTACCCAAAGTGAAATAATTAAAATGTTAGTTAAAGCTAAAGATGGCTACATTGAAGATGAAAAAGACGGAAATTGGTATGAGACTTATTACCAACAGGCTAAACAAAGTGGATTAATTAAGGATGCAGAAGTCAAACCATCAGCACTAATGACTAGACAGGAATTTGCTAAATTTTTAGTTAGATCCCTAATGAATGATAAAATTGCTACCTTAAATGTGTATAAATTTAACCAATATAAAGATGCTAATAAAATAGCCAAAGGATATTTAGGCTATGGGGCAATTGCTGACGGCTTAGGATTACTGCCGGGACATGGCGGAAATTGGAAACCAAAGGCTCAGGTTAAAAGAGGAGAGGCATGTGCGGTACTAATTAGATATTTGCAACTGGAAAAATAATTTAAAAGGCTGACATCAAAGGGCATATTAACGCCCTTTGGGGTCAGCCTCCTCATTTTCTGGTACAGGTGTAGGAGGAGCACAAGGACCTAAATAATCGCATTTAATACAGGAGGCTTTACAAGGTTCCATATGGATTAAAACATGAGAACAAGGAAAAATAGCAGCAATTTCATTTTCTATTTGATCGCAGATTTCATGGACACGAACAACAGGTTGATTATAAGGAACTACCATATGTAGATCGATATGCCTTTCAGCACCAGCCTTTCTAGACCTAAGTTTGTGAAATTCAATAAATTCATTGGAATGTCTACGAATGATGGAAATGATTATTTCTTCTTCTTCTTCGGGAAGCCGTACATCTAGCAAAGGTGAAAAGGCTTCTAATGTTAGTTCAATGGCAGCTTTAATGATTAAGATGGCAATGGCAATGGCGCTTAAGGGGTCTAGCCACTGAATGCCTGTAACTTTAATTAGAACTAAACCTCCCAGGACTCCAATAGAGGTAAGCACATCGGTTTTTAAGTGCATGGCATCAGCCTTTAAGGCGATGGAATCTGTTTTTTCGGCTACTTTAAAAAGGTAAAGAGAGATTAAGTAATTAACTAAGGAGGCAAAAGCCATAACAAAAATGCCTAAGGTGACGGATTCTACTGCACTGCCTTGAACGAATTTTTGATAAGATTCAAAAATAATCCAGAGGGCAGCAAAAAAAATAAGAAGCGCTTCTACTACCCCTGAAACGTTTTCGATTTTGCCATGGCCAAACTGAAATTTTTCATTTGCAGGTTTAATAGCTTGACGTAAGCAGAAAAAAGCAATTAAGGCTGCTAATAAATCTAAACTTGAGTGAATTGCTTCGGAAAGGATGCTGACTGAACCTGTAATTAAAGCCACAATAAATTTTAAAAGGGCCAAAGAAAAGTTACTTATTACCGAAAATCGGGCTGCTTTTACCCTTGGGTCCATAATAATACCTCCGTCAACATATAGTAAAAAAAAGTACTTGTGGTCTAGTCCCACAAGTACTTAACCTGTTGCCTTACGGCCCGGCTTTTCTCAAATGAGACGCCTGTTCTAGTTGATATTATGGTATGCAGTATAGTGTAAATATTCTACTAGGCAATAAGTAATAAATTGTTGAACTAGTCGATAACTCGTTTAGCTCCCCAATATCTTTCAGCCCAATATTTGTTATCAAGCATGCTGACCATAACGCCATCTCGTGAGTTGGCAGCATGGATGAATTTATCTTCACCTAGGTAAATACCTACGTGACCAACATTTTTACCGTTAATGCTAAAAAAAACTAAGTCTCCAGGCTGCAAATCCGATTTTGCTACTTCTGTGCCACAGGTAGCATATTGCCTGGCTGAAGAATGAACCAATTCTATTCCGTAAGTTTTATATACATAACGGACAAAACCAGAGCAATCAAACCCATCTGGATTTTCACCACCATATCTATATCTAGCACCTTCAAAACTTTGAGCAAAATCCAGCAAATTGTCTAAGCGGCTAGAGCTGCGAGAGGCAACAGATTTTGGGCGAGACTTGGTGGCAGCGACCTTAGTGTCGATTTGTAAGGTTTGCCCAATAAGAATTGAATCGCTTTTGAGGTGATTTAATTTCTTAATTTTTTCTACCGTTGTGCCATATTTTTTGGCTAGGTTCCATAAAGTATCACCTTTATTAACCCTTATTTCCGCAGCTTGTGCTGTGCTTGTCCAAAATAAGGCAGTGGCTAAACACAAAGAAGAAGTAAAAACTGCAATCTTTTTAGTATTAATTACCAATATCATCCCTACTTCCACGCCGACGGAGTTAGCTGCCGGGTTCGGGCCGAAAGGCTAGCCCGCTACCATTGTAGTTCACCCCAAATATTGGTTCCCCCGTTTCCATAGAATGGAATTAGGCGTTTTATATTTTTAACAAAATCTTATTTTTATTTAATAATTCGGCAAAAATGTTAAAAATCCTGCCAGAAAACGATATTAATGTAAAAAAAGAGGATAGTATTGACTTTCCCAAATATTTGGAAGTAAAATGTTTTGAAGGCTTCTGTATAAAAAGAAAGAATCCGGAGTGTGAGGTATTTGGTTAAAATTGTTACAGATAGTGCTAGTGATTTGCCTCCAGAAATAGCTCAAAAATTAAATATGACAATTGTTCCTCTTTTAGTTAATTTAGAAGGAATAATTTATCAGGATAGGATAGATATAAGCCCAAAAGAATTTTATCACAAAATCAGCAGGGAAAATATTATACCTACTACATCCCAGGTAGGCCCCCAAGATTTTTATAATTGTTTTAAACAGCTTGTTGAGGCAGGCCATCAAGTCTTGGTTATTAGTTTTTCTTCTCGGCTCAGTGGTACTTACCAATCTGCTCTTTTGGCTAAGGATATGCTGCAAACAGATTTGATCGAAGTTGTAGATACTAAATGCGCTTCTATTGGACAAGGCTTAATTGCTTTAGAAGCAGCCCAATTGGCCCAAAGTGGTGCCCCGTTAGCTGAAATAAAGTCGAGGGTACGTTATATGGCTGAAAAGATGGAACATATTTTTGTAGTTGGCTCCCTGGATATGTTGAAAAAAGGCGGAAGGATTAATAGTGCCCAAGCAGTAATTGGAGGTTTACTTAATATTAAGCCAATACTACAATTTAATGAGGGGGCTATCGAACCCTTAACTAAAGCTAGGGGCTGGAAAAAGGCTTTAGAGACAATGGTTAAGATTATGGCTGAGCGGGGACACAATTTAGAGCAACAAAGGATTGGGATTAGCCACAGCAATTGTCCGGAAATTGCTGAACAGCTGAAAGGAATAGTTGCTGAGAAATTCGGAGTTAGGGACTTTTTTATTTCTGAAATTGGCCCTGTAATTGGCAGCCATGTTGGGCAGGAAACTTTAGCTTTATTTTTTCTAAAGTAATATGGATAGGATTGGATGGGGAGAAATGGTTAGAATATTAACCGATAGTTCTTGTGAGTTAACACCGGAACAAGCTGAGGAATTAGGGGTCACGGTAATACCTTTAATCGTAAATATCGAAAACGTGGCCTATAAAGATCGGATAGATATAACGCCGGAACAGTTTTACGAGCTTTTAACTACCCAAAAGGCATTGCCGACTACGGCTCAAATTACACCGCGAGTTTTTCTAGAGCATTTTACTAATTTAGTTGAAGCAGGTGAAGAGGTTTTAGCTTTAATTTTTTCTTCAGCTTTAAGTGGTACATTTCAGTCGGCGGTAGTAGCCAAAAACATGCTTACCAAAGGTAGAGTTGAAGTAATCGATACAAAATGCGCTTCTGTCGGCTTAGGTTTAGTTGTCACGGAAGCCGCAAAAATGGCTCAGACTGGGGCAGATATGGAAACTATCTTAGCCAAAGTTCAGACTATGTGCCAAAGAATGGAACATATTATCTTAGTAAATACTTTAGATATGTTGAAAAAAGGCGGGCGAATCAGTTCCACCCGAGCTTTAGTTGGAGGAATGCTCAACGTTAAGCCAATTTTACAAATTATAGAAGGAGCTATTGTGCCTTTAGATAATCCCCGGGGCTGGAAAAAGGCACTTTCCAGAATGGAAGAAATTTTTAAAGCAAGGGGAGGACATATAACCCAGCGTCCTGTGTCCATCGGCCACTGTGCTAATGAGGAAAAAGCAGAAGAACTTTACCAAGCTTTACAAGAACAGTTTCTAATTGAACAAATTTCAATTTCCAAAATGGGCCCAGTAATTGGGACTCATGTAGGTTTTGGAACCATAGGCCTCGCATTTGAAAGAAATGAATAAGTGGAGCGAATTGACATGAAAAAATCAGACAGCAAGTGGTTTTTGACAAAAGTAAAAAGAGCCCTGAAAGACTTCCAGATGATTGATCCTGGCGATCGCATTGCCGTAGGTTTGTCTGGAGGAAAGGATAGCACATCATTACTTTACATTCTGCACATCCTTAAAAATATGGTCAGAATGGATTTTGAAATAGTGCCCATTACTTTAGATATGGGTTGGGAAGCTGATTGGAGTCCTCTCACGGAATTTTGCACGCAGCTAGGTTTGCCTCATCGAATTAAAGAAACCAATATCGGCAAGATCGTATTTGATATTCGGCAGGAAACTAACCCTTGCTCTCTGTGTGCTAAGCTGCGCCGGGGAGCTTTGCATAATGAAGCCTTAGCCCAAAATTGCAATAAAGTAGCTTTAGGACATCACTTAGACGATGCCATTGAAACTTTTTTGCTTAATTTGCTGTACGCAGGAAAAATGGGCTCCTTTCCTTCAAAGATTTATTTAGACCGCACAAAATTGACTCTAATTAGGCCCATGGTCTACCTGCCCCAAAAAACCATTGTGTCCCTAGTGAAAAGAGAGAATTTACCTGTAGTTAATAACCTTTGTCCAGCCAACGGCCATACCAAAAGGCAGGAAATGCGCCAGTTAATAACACTTTTACAAGGTAAATATCCTGACATTAGGGATAAATTCTTAAGTGCTTTCAACAATGTGGAAATGGAAAATCTATGGCCTAACAGAAGAAAGTAAAATGCACACAACTAGAAATACACCTCAAATGCCCGCCCTTTTCCCTTGCATTTAATTCCATCTATGCTAGAATAATAATTAAATTTAGGTGAGTGAGTGCTCACTGGAAAGGGCGGGTTCAGGTGAGAAAAATAATTTTGTACTGCATAGCGGCCGTTTTTACGATAGCAATATTTAGTGGCTGCAGTCAAAAGAAGCAGGAAGAAGTTTTTACAGGTTCCATCGAAGCTAAGACTTTTAATGTACAAAGTGAAGTAGCCGGTCAAGTTCTAGAATTGCAGGCAGAAGAAGGAGCTGTGGTACATAAGGGGCAGGTTATAGCCAGGTTAGAGGATAAAGATTTGAAAATTAAGTTGCAAGAGGCACAGGCCAATTTAAAATTGGCTCAAAGTAAGCTGGCAGAGGCCAAAGCGGGTACAAGGGCAGCGCAAGTGCATGAAGCTCAGGCTCAGCTTAAACAAATTAGAGCAACTATGGAAGGTATAAAAAATAATCTTCATACAGAGCAGAAAACTTTGCAAGATTATCAAACACTGCTTGCTAATGAAGCCATTAACGAAAAACAGGTTGCAGCCCAGCAAAGCAAGGTAGATTCCTTAGAGGCTCAGTATAATAGCTTGCAAGCTCAGATTGAGGCTGCCCAAGCTCGCTTAAAACTTTTGCAGGAGGGCGCCACTACCTATACTCTAGAGCAGCTTCAGGCCATGGAAGAACAGGCTGCCACAGGGGTTGACCAGGCGCGCTATTTCTTAAGTAAAACGGTTTTAAAAGTTCCTGCAGACGGAGTAATCCAACGGAAAGTGGCAGAAGCAGGTGAGTTAGTTACCGCGGGTAGTACAATTGCAACAATTATTGACCCCCAAGATTTATGGGTAAAAATTTATGTGCCGGAAAACAAAATTAATCTAGTATCTCTACAGCAAAAAGTTTTGATTGAAGCAGATGCTTACCCCCAAGAAAAGTTTCAAGGCAAAATCATACAAATTGCCCAAGAAGCTGAGTTTACGCCAAAAAATGTGCAAACCAAAGAGGATCGGGTTAAACTAGTTTTTGCCGTGAAAGTAAAAATTACCTCTGGTCAGGACAAGTTAAAAGCAGGCCTTCCTGTAGATGTTTATTTGACAAAGGCAGGGAAGTAGAATGGAAAATGCTATTGTTTGCCAGGATTTGACTAAAAAGTTTGGAAAACTGGTTGCAGTTGATGGTGTTAGTTTAGTAATTCCTCGGGGTAAAATTTTTGGCTTTTTAGGTCCTAATGGCTCTGGCAAGTCAACTACCATTCGGATGTTGTGCGGATTGCTGAAGCCTACTTCTGGACAAGGAACTGTTTTAGGTTACGATATTTTGACAAAAGCTGAAGAAATCAAACAGCGCTTAGGTTATATGTCCCAAAAATTTAGTTTGTATACGGACTTAACAGTGGAAGAAAATTTAGACTTTTATAGCGGAATTTATGGGTTAAAAGGTAAAGAACAACATGAACGGAAAATAGAACTGCTAACTATGACGGGATTAGAAGGGCGACAAAGTCAGTTGGCAGGAACTTTATCGGGAGGTTGGAAACAACGGCTAGCTCTGGCTTGTGCTTTACTGCATCGTCCCCAACTATTGGTGTTGGATGAACCTACTGCAGGCGTAGATCCTGTTTCCCGTAGAATTTTTTGGGAGATTATTGGCACTTTGGCTGGTGAAGGAATGACAGTGCTGGTAAGCACCCATTATATGGATGAAGCAGAAACTTGCGACTTAGTTGGTTTTATTTTTTATGGCAAATTAATGGGGCACGGGACACCCAAAGAGCTGAAAGCGGAATTAGGTTACCAATCTTTAGATGATGTGTTTATTAAATATGTTGAGCGAGGCGAGGCAGAGGGCCGGGGGGTGTTGGGCCATGTCTAAAATCCGAGTTTTTCATCTAGCTCGCTTTTGGGCCGTGGTGAAAAAGGAATTTATCCAAATTAAGCGGGATAGGCCTAGTTTTGCCATTGCAGTGGCAATGCCTCTTTTAATGCTTTTTCTATTTGGCTATGCAGTAAATACAGATGTTGATCATTATAGCACTGTAGTCTGGGATGGAGATGGCAGTACTGAATCCCGGGAGTTAATTGAGCTCTTTGTCAATTCCAATTACTTTGATGCCAATTATTATGCCAGCGGTTATCGGGAAATAGAAGAGTATATTGATCGGGGTCAGGCTAAAGCAGCTATAATTATTCCTCCGAATTTTAGTAAACAGCTGCAGCGTCAAGAGCACGTAAATGTGCAAGTGTTGATTGATGGTACTGATCCATCCATTTCCAGGACCGCCATGGCTGTGGCTCAGTTAATTGTACAAAGCTATGGCGGAAGATTACAGTCGGAAATCCTACCTGCAGGTGGGACTAAGCCCCTCCTTTTAGTAGATGCCCAAGCAAGAATCTTATACAATCCAGAAATGAAAAGCTTAATGTTTAATATTCCCGGATTAATTGGTCTGATTATGCAAAATGTTATTGCTTTATTAACAGCCTTTGCCATGGTACGAGAAAAAGAAAGGGGCACTATGGAGCAGTTATCTGTTACACCAGTTACTCCCGCCGAACTAATTTTAGGAAAATTAGTTCCTTATATAATCATCGGTATTTTTTCTTTTACTTTAACTTTAGTTACAGGTATTACTTGGTTTAAGGTGCCGGTACAAGGAAGTATTCTGCTGCTGTGCAGCCTTTCTGTAGTGTTTTTAATTACTATTTTAGCCATCGGTCTTTTAATATCTTCTTTGGCTAAAACTCAACTCCAGGCTATGCAGTTAACGGTACTGCTGATTCTCCCCAGTGTTTTGCTTTCCGGATTTATTTTTCCAAGGGAAACAATGCCCTTGGGGATTAAATTAATTAGCGATGTGCTTCCTTTAACTTATTTTTTAGTAATTTTAAGAGGAATCTTCTTAAAAGGGCTGACAATGGATTATTTAGTGCATGAGACCATTATATTGGTTTGTTTTGCAGTGTCGTTTTGCGTTTTAGCTATGCTAAGGTTTAAGAAAAGAGCAGATTAAGGCAACTGAAGATTAAAGAAGGTGAAAAATTATGAATGAGCAGGATAATATCTTTAAAATTATTACAGCAGACCATTTTATAGCCGAAGAAGAAATGACTCCTAGTCAAAAAAAAATTGCCCAAGCTGCTTTAAAACTTTTTGCAGAAAAAGGTTATGAAGCTAGTTCTACCAGTGCTATCGCCAAAGAAGCCGGTGTGGCAGAAGGTACTATTTACAAATACTACAAAAGTAAAAAGGATCTGATGCTATCTCTAATTGCCCCTATGGTCATTCGTTTAGCAGGTCCGGTAATTTTGCGGGATGTTGTCAGCATAACGCAAAACAAAGAAAGAAGCAGTGTTGAACTTTTAGAGGAACTTTTCTTAAATAGGCTAAAGCTCATCGAAAACAATACAGAAGTATTTAAGATAATATTGCAACAGGTAATGTTTCACCCAGAACTAAAAACAGCATTAGTTAGCCATATTGCAGTGAAAGGAAAAAAGCTGTTAAGTGATTTTTTGCAAAGGAAAGTTGATGAGGGAGAGTTTAGAGATGTAGGAATTGAGCATATGACTCTTTGGGCAGTATCTCTAATGGCAGGGTATATTTTTGCCAAACAGCTTTTTACAGAAGAATCAACCCAATGGAATGACAAAAAAGCAATAAAATCTTTAGTAGATATTTATATACACGGTATAGAAAACAAAAAATAAATGAAATTTGACTATTATCTAAACTGGCTTTAAAATACTTTCAAAGGATGAATAAGAGGGGGTTTATAAGATGCTACATACTCTTGCTTTGCTAGTTGTCAACAGGCCTACGGTCTTAAACCATATTTCCAGTTTAATCAGCCGCAGAGCCTATAACATTGAAAGTATTGTTGCTGGCTCTACAGAGGATGCCAAGGTTACCCGGATTACTTTAGTTGTTGAGTGTGACGAGGGAGAAGTTGAGCAAGTCCGTACCCAGCTGTTAAAATTAGTCGATGTAATTCATGTTAGCGATTTAACGGCAGTACCTTCCATTACACGGGAATTAGCCATGATTAAAGTTAAAGCTTTACCGGAAAGAAGGACAGACATTGTAGATATTGTCAATATTTTTCGGGCTAAAATTGTTGATGTAAACCGAGAAACTATGGTTATTGAATTAACAGGTGAATCCGATAAAATCGATGCTTTATGTGAAGTTTTAGAGGAGCATGGGATTATTGAAATAGTTCGTACAGGTAAAATAGCTGTCTCCAGGGGACCAGAGGCAGTTAAGCACAATATTGAATAGACATAATTTTAAACATAAAGGGACCTGCCTCTCATAATCTGCACAGAGAGGCAGGTCCCTTTAAAATAAGGAGGATTTTTCTATTTATGTGGATAGTTCCTTAGTGTAAAGCCGATAGCGTTTAATTATGGAGCTTCCTACATCTTCTTGAATAAGTTTATTTACCACTTGATTACCCTCTTGAATAAAGGATAATTCTGCTTGTTGAAATCCTTTTTTCTTTACATAACTTATCATCTCAGTTACTAACAAGGCACTTAACCCAAGATGGTTAAATTCCGGGCTTACTGCCAGTATTGCCAAACGAACTGCTCTTTTAGTTCCATTGTTTTGATCAGGAACAGCTAAACAAAGCCCGGCTGGAGCTTCTTTAACTTCTGCAAATAAACAAAATTCAGGTTTAAATCGCTTGCGAAAATCATGAAGGATATGGCTAACTTCCCCTAAGGTTAATGGGGTATATCCCCAATTTTCCACCATTGCTGAATTGTAAATACTTAAAAATTTTTCGGCTTCCTCACGTAGTTTATTAAAACGAATAGGACGGATTATTACTTGCTTAGATTTTTGGAGACGCAAGCTAATTTTATGTAGACGGGGAGATATCTGCTGACTGCTAGACCAATGGTAGGCATAGAGATCATGGAGTTTACGATAACCTGCTTTTTCCAGAAGATCTTGATAGTAAGGATGATTATAGGAAAGGAAAAAAGGATTTTGTTGTTCAAAGCCTTCTACAAGAAGTCCCAAATTGTCAGCTGTCGACAAAGTCACAGGGCCAACGATTTGCTTTTTACCCTGCTTTTGGAGCCAGTTTTCTGCAGCCTTCAGCAGCCCTTGGGCAGCTTCAAAATTATTATCTACTTCCCATAGACCAAAAAAGCCAATACTTTGATCAGCCAGGTAATGATCATGAGAGGCAATAATTCTGCCAATAACTTTATTGTTTAAGAAAGCTAAATAGCACTGCCAAGAAATATGTTGAAGAAATTGGTTAAACCTTGGGTTTAATTTTTTTTTGGTTATTTCCAGGGGCGGTAATTTACTCCGTTCTGCTGGGCTATACAGATTTTTTTCAAGCTGCCAAAATAGGTTAAAATCCCGAGCCCTTTGAACAGGGTGTATTTCTAATGCCATTTTAGTCACCTCTTTTTCTATCTATCTATTTTAAGATATGAACTAATTACCTTTTTTGTTTAAGAGATTGTTTTAGCAAAAGGTAAGGCAGGGGCATAAGATAACATAGATTAAGAAAGGAGGTCAAAAAATGGCTGAATATTCTCGTAGAGAATGGCTGGAAAAAATCCATGATGCAGTTAGGGATGAAGCTGGGGACGCCGCTTATTATCGGCAACTCTCCGGTATGGCACCAAATTATGAAGCACGTCAAATGATCCGGAGTATGGAAAATGATGAAATGCGTCATCACCGGGAGTTAAAGGAACTATACCAATCAATGAAAGGTAAAAAAAGCACTTATGAACAGTCCAAGCCGGTAATTCATAGTTATAAGGACGCATTAGAAACTCGCTTCCATGCTGAAACCAATGATTTTAACAAATATAAGGGATACTATTTATCTGCGGATAACAAGCAAATGCGTGATCTGTTTTTTGATATTATGCATGACGAAGCAAAGCATGCTATGTACTTACAATATCTTATGCAGAAGCACTGCTGTATGATGATGAAGGAGCAAATGGAAGAGCATATGCGTATGCATGAGGAAGAACATAACCAAAATCAGAACGATCAATATGATAATGACGGCAATAATAATTACAATCCCCATGACCAGGAGGAGTATTGGAATAATGATGACTACAATGATCCTGGTTGCAACCTTATGTCTGAAGCAGATGACTATTATGAAGATTATGGGGTAGAAGATTATATAGCCGGGGCAGATGACGATACAACAGCTTACGATTACAAAGCCCAGGATTATACAGTAGATGATTATTATGAAGTTGAAGACTATATGGCGGAAGCTGCCACGGACAATGATGTTAAAGAAGAAACTAGTTACTATCGCCCCCCCTCATATAAACATAAACCAAAGTTTTAAAAGTAAAAGGCAAGGAAAATAATTTTTCTTGCCTTTTACTTTTAGTTAAAGCTTATAATTAATAAAACGTACTCCAAGCTGATAGGCTAGTAGTGACCAAATGAGAAAATAAAGTAAAGATTTACCTTTAAGCCGGGTAATTTTTATACTTAAGACAGCTAAAATTAAATAAAAGGCGGCAGCTAACAGAAAGGGCTCGAAGTATTTAATTGCCACTATATTAGAACCTGATTCCAAATTTTGGACAATAGTTGTAAAAAGTAAAGAAGAAAAGATGCTGCTTCTTTGAATTAAAATAGCCCAAAGCAGGGATAAATTTAGTTCCCATGATAAGCCTTTTAATTTAGTTAACAGAAAAGTCATAATCCCTGCCAAAATAAGTAAAGGAAGTTTATCGCCAATTTCCGGCAGAGAGGAGTTAATTTTTATTTGATTAATTATGGAAAGAAAGCTAGGCAGCAAAGGAGCCAGCAGCAGCAAAAATAAATAGTAGCTAAAGCTAATTTTTTTCAAAAAAACCACCCCGTTATAAAACGCTAAAGGTAATAATTGGGTATTAGGCTGAAAAAATCCTGCTTAAAGTTAAAAATCATGCAGATTCGTTTATCTATCTTGATTGGATTGAGGTTTTAAAAAGATTTTTCCTTTTTAAATACTACCGGTCTTTTTCTTTTAGGTTTGATCGTTTGGTTTTGTGTAGCGGCAGCAAGTGTTCTTGTGCAGTTTTACACGGGACAAATTTAGGCAAGTAAGACACAAAAGCGAGGGTTGTCCCTCGCTTTTGTGTCTTATAGGTTCATATTTACACTTCTTTAATAGCTTCTGTAGGGCAGGCTTCAATTGATTCTTTTGCGCCTTCTTCTTTATCTTCTGGAACTTCATTAACAATAGAATGTGATAAACCGTCGTCATTCCACTCAAAAATTTCTGGAGCTATGTCAATGCAAGCTCCACAAGCAATACATAAATCTTGGTCTACAGTTACCTTCAACTTATTCACCTCCTAAGCTCTTCCGCCATAGTTTATACAGTTCCTTACCAAATAATTCATAAAATAAAGTAATTTCAAGTCTCGAATTAATCTGAACAATAGATTTTAGGAAAATATTTTTCATAAAGTTCTTGATTCCAGTAACCATAATATTCATGCTTTTGACGAAGGCTGCGTAAATTCAAAATATTTAGTTCAGCGAAGACAATTTCCTCCTGGTTCCAAGTTTTGGCTTCCCGGACTATGCCGTCTTCCTGGGGTGTCAACTCTAATGGTCCATAAATGCCAGCTTTGCCGGTAAAAGTTAACCCAAAAAAATTAGGACAAACAAGTGCACTTTTGACACCATAGACAGGGCTTTCTTGGACCCGAGGCCAAATACCCCGTAAAGCCCGCCAATAGTTAAATTCTTCTGGGTTGGCTGTAGGCAGCATAATCAAATCTGCCCCCAATAAGGTTAAAAGGCGGAATGTTTCAAAATAAGTGGCATCCATACAAATAGGCAAAGCCAAGTTGCTTAGGGAAGTAGGGTAAACCTTAAAGTCTGCACCGCATCCTAGCCCCCATGTGCTTTCTAAAGGCAGCAAGTTGGCTTTATCTTGCTGACCCACTAGATTTCCTTGAGGGTCAAAGAGTAAGGCTCGGTTAACTAATTGCTGTTTCTCATTTAAGAAAAAAAAGCTTCCTCCTAAAATAAATAGGCCATACATTTTGGCTAAAGTACTAAAAGTAGTTTGATAGACAGCATAGGCAAAAGGGCTGAGGAAACGAAGAATAGACTGGGGATTTAAAGGCGTATTTATATTATTAGATGCAGTTTTTGGCATTTTCCTTGCTAGAATTCCTACACCAGGTAAAAGCCCTAAAAGTTGTAAGGTATTGTCTTCTGGAAATACAATTAGTTGAGCCCCGGCTAAAGCTGCTGCTTCTACTTTTTGCCGCATAAGTTCTGCGTAGGCAATGACGTTGTCCACCAGATCAAGTTTCAATTGTACAGCTGCTACCTTAACTTTAGTTAAATCTACGGCAGTATTAGTAAGAACTTTATTTTCAGTTGAAAATTGCTTTAAATAGCTGTTAATAATTTCAGGTTTGCATTTATGAGTTAAGTAGCTTTGCAGGGCAATTTTAGCAGCGGAAGTAAGTATGCTCATAACAGTCCCTTTCAAATTAACTTTTCTTATAACATTTACTTAGCTTTATTTTTTGCATATATTTGAGGAAAATATTTAGCATATGCCGGATAATTTAACTGTTTTAAAAGAGGGTATTCCTGGCGTACCTGTGTTAAAGCTGTAAAATCAAGTTGCGCAGAAGAGCTGGAAATACCTTCGGTTAAGTATCCTGTTTGTCCCGGTGTTAGCTGGCAAGGGCCAAGGATTGGTGCTTTACCGCCTAATTTTAATCGGCCCAGGGGTACATTTAGCCAGTTTTCCAAACAGAAAAACTGATTTTGTTGCACTTCCTGCCACATGGCAGCTACTTGCCGCCAAGGGTTGTAAGGCAACAGGGAGATTGCCGGTGCTAAGATTAAGTCGGCACCTTTCCAGGCTAAAATTCTACTTACTTCAGGATAAAAAATATCGCTGCTTACGCAAAAACCCACTTTGCCAAAAGGTAAGTCCCACACAGTCAAATCATTCCCTAACTTAATAGGTAGTTGTGATTCGGATTTACTGACATGAGTTTGGCTTTGCTGTCCACAAATATTTCCAGTAGGATTAAGGAGAAGCGATTGATGTTCAAAGCTGTTCTTTGACCAAACTAGGCTAGTTCCTGTACCTAGATAAATGCATAGCTTTTGAGCTATAGAGGCGCAACGTGCCAAAAAGATGGAGTCAGAACCCTTATGTATTGCTGGGTCTCGGCAAAGGTCAGCCCAATTTTCCAGGCAAGCACCAAGATTTTTTTCTCGGCAGTAGAGGAAAAAGCCTGCTAAAGCAGGTAGTAAAATTAGTTTAACCCCTTTTTGGGCTAAATTCTGTATTTTTTCTTCTACACTTTGATATGTATCATCAGCCTCAAGCATTAGATTAGCAACCTTAAGCATTTTAATCTCTCCCTTAATTTTATATACTAAATTCTCTTTTTTTGGCAAATAACCTGCAGCCAATCGAGTAGGAGCTGAATAATTAATTAATTCAGCGTCCTCTCACACCACCGTACGTACCGTTCGGTATACGGCGGTTCAATAGAATTAATGTACTT